>NZ_WLUG01000117.1:0-89749 GCF_009706505.1 Providencia sp. wls1922
CATTTGGTCTTACAGTAGCTGTACCTGCACGGAATAAAAAGTCGCCAGCTTCATGAGCAAATGAAGCCGCTGGAGCTAAAGTTGCAGCAGCCAATACAAGCGCAGTGAGTTTTTTCATTGTCAATCCCATTCCTATGTTTATTATTTAGCAAAAATATAGCCTATTCTTAAATTTAATATTCAAATCAAGATCACATCTTTTGCTAATTTATATATTTCTTAATAAAGCTGAGTTTATTATTCCATTACTGGTTTTTTCTATTTTGATTTGAATCAATTTTCATGAAATAACTATTAAAATAAAAAATGATTTTATATTAATGGCTAATTAAATCACGATTTAAATATATATTTAAAATACACCTTTAAGATTATTCTTTATTAATAGTGATACACTCATTTATGGTGTAGCACACTTATTTAGGCTAACTCCCAGACTTTTCTTATCTTTCTCTACCTATACGTCCGATACTCAGTTACAATCACCGTCAAATTTTTATTCCGTTTGTAGATAGGAGCAGTTACATGTCCATTTCGGCCAACTCACTCTTTCGTGACAGCATCAACTTTTTTAAAAACCAGTTGAATGGCCTCTTCACCATTGTGTTAATCGCCACCGCAATCAGCGTGATTGTCTACGCAATGTTAATTCCTAATGAACGGATGATTGGCGTGTTACTTGAAGCGCAGAACCAGCTACTTGATGCGGGCAATGCTGGGTTACAGAATTGGGTACTGAACTTACCTGAAGATGAGAAAAACAGCATTCTACGTGTGTCTATGGGCTTGATTTTATCCGTAGCATTGGGAAGCTTGGTCCTGATGTGCGGCGTGCTCTCTTATATCGCCAATTTATCTCGCGGTGAAGCCGTGAACGGGACTCAGGCATTAGTTTCATCATTACCTAAAGCCCCTGCGATGTTCCTGCTGCTGATTATCTGTTCCCTATTAATTCAGCTTGGTATCACCTTGATGGTACTTCCTGGTCTGATTTTGGCGATTGGCTTTTCTCTTGCCCCTGCCATTTTAATGAATGAAAAAGTGAATCCGTTTAATGCCATGGGCAAAAGCTGGAAGTTGGCATTTGCCAATTGGCGTATCGCTGCCCCAATGATTTTAATTTGGATGGCAACGCAAATGTTAGTCAGCATGCTGTTAAGCAGCCTGCAACTAAATCACATTGTGGTCAATGGTATTTCATTCCTGATCAACAACATGATTGCCGCTTTTGCCTTAATTTACTTTTTCCGTTTATATATGCTGAGCAGCAAAAACGCATAAATAGAAACAGATTTAATGATCAAAAAGGGCGTCTCTTCAAAGTGACGCCCTTTTGTTTTTCATCCTATCATACCATTACTCTGACAACTTACTATTGACGGTTCCTTCCTCGCTCTCCTTGCGTTCTTCAACACTTTTTTGCTGAATATGCTGCTTACTCTGGATCAAGCGGATAGCGAAATAGATATCTGGCACCACCAGTAAATCATCATCAGAACGACTAATTTTATTTTGTGATAACCAACGGTTTAGAGATGTCCGTCGTCCTGCTAGCACCAGCGTGACCCCTTTCGCTTTTAATGACGTCACGAGCTCGTTAAGTGCCGAAAATACACTCACATCGTTATGGGTAAAGCTGACCGCTGCATCGACAATGACCCACGCCGGACGTTTACGTTCGCTATCTATATGCTTATTTAAACGATCTTTAAAATAGTTCACATTGAAATAGGTCAGCGGTGAGTTAAAACGATAAATCAGCACGCCTTCAACCGCCTGAATATCATTATCCGGGTTCATTGAGTGCAACATACCCTGCTCGTCAACACCCAATAACTGATCTGTCGGGCGGAATATCACCCGCAAAAATTGCAGCAAACCTAACAACACGGCAAAGCCCACTCCGCTGATCAAGCCGACCACTAACACCGCACATAAAGTAAAAACGCATAAGAAAAAAGCTTGTCGGTTACGTTTACGCATGGCATAAATGCTGCGAAAGCTGATCAGTGAAAATGTTGAGACCACCAGCACCATACCTAATGCGGGCATCGGAATATAACCCAGCAGATCTATTGAAAATAGCAATACCACCAAAATAGTGAGCGCAGCAATGACCGATACCATCTGTGTTTTACCGCCCATCATATCGTTCACAGCAGTTCGGCTACTGGCCGCACTCACAGCAAACCCTTGAGATAATGCAGAAGCGATATTCGCCATGCCTAAGGCTCGTAGCTCTTGATCAGCATCCACGGTATAACCATTTTTGCTAGCAAAGCTCCGCGCCGTCATCATAAAGCTCACAAAGCTGATGACTGCCAAGTTTAAGGATGGCGTCACCAAATCCCGCAATAAGCCGGGGTTAAAATCAGGAGCCGCTATCGAGGGTAACCCATTACCAAGATTACCGACGGTACTAATGCCATATTGCTCAAGATTGAAAACAATGCTGGCGCTCGTTGCCAAGACCATCGCAATTAACAGTGATGGCCACTTACTGCGTATCCGTTTGATAACCATCGTCACAGTAAGTGTTAACACCGCCACCGCTAATGTCGGAATATGGGTTTCAGGTAGCGCAAGCGGTAATGCCACTAAACGCTCAATAAACCCGGAAGGAAGGGAATCAATACCGAAAATTTTACCTAGTTGACTGACAATAATAGTTAGTGCGACCCCATTTAATAACCCTTGTAAAATCGGCCCTGATAAAAAATCCGCAAACATCCCCAGACGAAAACGTGCCGCAATCAAGCACCATATTCCCGTCATTAAACTCATTACAATAATTAATTGCCAACGGGTATTCTCATCCCCCATCGCCAAGGGCGCAACGGCAGCGGCGATCACCGCACAAGTTGCCGCATCCGGTCCAATGATTAATTGTTTAGAGGTTCCAAACAATGCATACATCAGCATTGGTAAAATACAAGCATATAGCCCGACAATGGCATTGATCCCCATGAGTTCAGCATAAGCAATTGCCACAGGCAGCGCCACGGCGGCGACCGACAACCCCGCTTTCACATCCGGTCCCAAGTTCGCCAACTGATATTGGCTAAAGGTTTGTAAACCGGGCATCAGATTAAATAATCGCGCCTTTATCATGGGAAAAAATCTCTAAAAATTAATCAGTTAATTTCTTGTGTAGACTATTTATATCCGAACTATTAAAGTTTATCTAGGACTAAGTCAAATAAGGGTAAAATAGTGCAAATTTGATTGGTTTGCAGGCTTAACTCTTGGTAAAAAAGAGCAAACTTTTAACAATCTGCGCAAAATCAGTTAAACTACGCCACTATGTTTAAGTTGACTCCGTTTGAATTGACTATATTTAAGCTGACTATATTCACGTTAAGGATCTGAATCCACTGTTATGAAACAACTTATTGATTTTATTCCTTTGGTTATCTTTTTTCTCTTTTATAAGCAATACGACATTTATGTTGCTAGTCAGTCATTACTGATAACCACCCCAATTTCCTTACTGGTCACTTACTTCATTTATAAAAAAGTGGAAAGAGTGGCAAAAATCACCTGTGCGATTGTGATGGTATTTGCAGGGTTAACGGTGTTATTTCACAGCGCTGACTTTATCAAATGGAAAGTCACCATTATTTATGCTCTGTTTGGTATTGCTCTATTTGCGAGCCAATGGTTTACAGAAAAACCGCTCATCCAAAGAATGCTGGGTAGCAATCAAGAAATTAAATTAGCGGATAGCTATTGGTTAAAATTAAATACCGCTTGGGGTATTTTCTTTATTGCTTGCGCTGTTATTAATATTTACGTGGCATATTGGATGGCTGAGAGTGTTTGGGTCAACTTTAAAGTGTTTGGATTGACGGCTGGCACCTTAATTTTCACGATCCTTAGCGTGGTATATATTTTCAAACACATGACTAAAGAACCTCAGGCGGAAAAGCCAAAAGAGTAATTTATTTCTTCGAAATATTATGATGATAAATAAGCTGCGCACTTTCGCAGCTTTTTTATGCCTATCACAGTGATTTGTTACAATTATCTGTGACTGGATGTACTCTAGCGGTTTACTATACTTATGTTTGTTTGCTATAAATGAGCAACAAAATCATAGTGTTTAATTCCTTTTAATAAAGAGTTTGATATGCAATTACCTAACGGTGAACTCGTTTTACGTACTTTGGCAATGCCTTCAGATACCAATGCGAATGGCGATATTTTTGGTGGCTGGCTAATGTCTCAAATGGATATTGGCGGCGCGATTTTAGCAAAAGAAATTGCTCTGGGTCGCGTAGTAACAGTGGCAGTCAATGGCATAAAATTTCAAAAACCAGTTGCTGTTGGTGATGTTGTTTGTTGTTATGCTCGCTGCTTAAAAACAGGGAAAAGCTCCGTCACTATCAATATTGAAGTGTGGGTGAAAAAAGTGGCAACCCATCCTGTAGGTCAGCGTTATCAAGCTACTGACGCGGTATTTACTTATGTGGCGGTCAATGATGACAATACGCCTCGTGCATTACCTGAAGATAAGCAACACTTCGAATTAGAAAGTTCGCAGCCTCAAGCTTAATCATTCATATACAGTAAGGGCGCTTCATAAGCGCCCTTTTTTGATCCCGATATTTCCTAGCATTTAAGCTTGGCTTACTGTGCCATCTACTTTGAAGTAAATTTCAGTGGTATAACCTTTCGCTGGTAGCTTTTCATATTTCCAACGGTTCATTGCACGCTTCACATCGCGCTCAAACATCCCTTTAGGTGAAGCTTCAACAAACTCAATATTTTGCACTCGCCCATCTTCATCGATGTCATAACGTACTTTCACATAACCATTTTTTCCTAAGCGACGAGCGCGGTCTGGATATTCAGGCGCTTGTTTACTTAATGCTTTTGGACCACGCTGACCAGTGGATTGGTTAGATGCTGTTGCATTATTTTTGACGTTAGTATCAGTTCCGCGCGTGTTGGTGACTTCTTTTGGCGTAGTATCTGTATTTGTGGATGGCGTTTTGTTCATCGCCAGTTGTTTTTCAACAGGTTTAACTGGCTCCTGTACTTTTTTCGGCTCTTTTTTAGGTTCTTTTTTCGGTTCAGGTTTCTTTTTTACTTCTGGTTTTTTCTGCGGTAAGACTATCGCTGGTTCAACAATAGGCTCGGGTTCAATGATAGGTTCAGGTTCAACCACAGGCTCTGGCTCTGCCTGTGTTTCAGCTGGTGGAGTGGCTGCTGGTTCAGCAAAAGAAAGCATTGCTATCGAGATTGGCTCCTCAGGTTGAGGAAATTTCGGTTGATTAAAAATCCACGCCATTGCCAAGCCCGCATGAATTGATAATGAAACAGCAATGATCACTAACAGTCTGATACCACGCATATGCAATTTTTACCCTACACCGTTTACTTATTGAATATGGCTAATAGTTTAAATGCAAATAGCAATCATATTCAATAAGGTTTAGCGAACAAAGTTAAAAATGTGAGTATAAACGTGAATACCCTTACTCAATCCACTGTGTAAATAACAGGGAATGACGGCGTTTATAGATGTCCATTTTGCGGAGCGAATAAATGTGCATATTGCGGCGAGAGTGTCTTTCTAACCAACGGCGACGGCGGCGAACGACTTGTCTTAGCATTCTCCAGCGACCCACTTCTTGCCTACTGCGTCTCATCTTTTTAATCCTTATCAGGTGTATGTTCGTAACAGCGAAATATTATATGCCTTTGCTCACGAGAACCAAGTGGAAGTTATCAAAGTGTTGATGAAATTTACCCCGTAAAAGAGAGGTAGATTTATTGAATTTGTCATTAATTGCACTTTTATCTATTTAACTCAGTTTTTATTCAGAACTTTTACTAAATTCTGGTATGTTTATTCTTAGTCTATATTTAATAAGACATATTTTCTTTTTTCGACTCTTTTTCTCTCTGTCAGTGAGGCTTGTTATCCATTATGGCAACCGTCTACACCTTAATGAGTTGGTTACTGTTTTTCCTGTATTGGTTAATTGTTGCTGGGGTTACTGTTCGTATCCTCGTCACACGTCGCCCCGTCACTTCGGCGATGACATGGTTACTGATCATTTATATCCTGCCTCTGGTGGGGATCATCGCGTATGCCGCATTTGGTGAACTCCATTTAGGTCGACGTCGTATCGATAAAGCCCATCAAATGTGGCCATCGGTTGCCACTTGGCTGGAAAATCTACGTCTCTCCAAACATATTTTTGCTAATGATAACAGCCCCGTTGCGGAGCCATTATTCCAACTGTGTGAGAAACGCCAAGGCATTGCAGGCGTCAAAGGCAACCGTATTCAATTACTGACCACCAGCGAAGACTCACTAAAAGCCATTGCCAATGATATTAATAATGCCAAGAACTCTATCGAGATGGTGTTCTATATTTGGCAGCCAGGTGGGCTTGTCGATGAAGTCACCGAAGCCCTTCTCAATGCGGCAAAACGTGGTGTTAAATGCCGCATTATGGTGGACTCCGCAGGAAGCTGGCATTTTTTCCGCAGTGATTATCCCGATAAAATGCGTGCCGCAGGGATTGAATTTGTTGAATCTCTGAAAGTAAACCTAATGCGTTTTTTCCTGCGCCGTATGGATTTACGTCAGCATCGCAAAATCGTTGTGATTGATAACTATATTTCTTACACCGGCAGTATGAACATGGTGGATCCTCGCTACTTTAAACAAGATGCGGGGGTCGGTGAGTGGGTAGATATTTTAGTCCGTATGGAAGGCCCTGTGAGTACCACATTAGGGATTGTTTACGCCTTTGACTGGGAGATGGAAACCGGACAACGCATTTTACCGCCACCACCAGATAGCAATATCATGCCGTTCGAGCAAGATAACGGACATACCACCCAAATGATTGCATCAGGTCCTGGGTTCCCTGAAGAACTTATTCAGCAATCATTAATGACGGCGATGTTCTCAGCTCGTAAGCAGCTGATCATGACTACCCCATACTTTGTCCCAAGTGATGATTTACTGCATGCAATTTGTACCGCAGCGATGCGCGGCGTTGATGTCAGTATCATCATGCCACGCCATAATGATTCTTTCTTGGTTCGCTGGGCCAGCCGCTCTTTTTACACGGAATTACTAGAAGCTGGCGTAAAAATCTATCAGTTTGAAGATGGATTACTGCACACCAAGAGTGTCTGTGTTGATGGGGAATTAAGCTTAGTCGGTTCAGTGAACTTAGATATGCGCAGTTTATGGCTGAACTTTGAAATCACAGTCGTGATAGACGATAAAAGTTTTGGTAGCGATCTGACGCTGGTTCAGTATGATTATATGGCTCGCTCTACACGTTTAGATATTGAAGAATGGGAACAACGCCCGTTCTGGAATCGTGTGATTGAGCGTCTGTGCTATTTCTTTAGCCCATTATTATGATAATAGCTGTGATCAAATAGCTATTATCACCATTGCTTAACCGTTAGGAAAACGTCATGAGCCAGAACCCAAGTATTAACTTAATCGATGAAGATGAAATCATTGAAATTGCCTATGACCTTTTCCTTGAAGGTGCGATGGATAACTTAGAGCCTGCCGACCAAGTGATTTTCGCGTTACAGTTCGAAGAGTGTGGCGCGGCTGAAATTGTACCATTTAGTCAAGATTGGCATATTCTTGCCACCCAAGGATTACCTTTAGCGCAAATGAGTGAAGTGGTGATCGGGCTTGCTAAAAGCCCAGAGGATGAAATTGACGATATCTTTGCACGAATTCTTATCAGCCGTAACCCTAAGCACCCTTTCCAACATATCGAATGGAAACAGTAATCCAAAATAAAAGATGGGGGAAATATTCCCCCATCTTTTATTAAACTTTATTCTGCTAAATCCAACTGTAAATGATGCTTTTTAATATAGTGACTTAGATTATTGCGAATATAGTCACCCTTATCTAATGGGTATTTTTCCCACGCCGCCACAATATACGGTTCCACCCCGTCGACAAACTCAGGGGAACGCGCGACAGCTTGGATCGCGGTTAATGCAACTTCACTCTTATCCGCAATCATATATTCAAAGTAATTAGTGACCTTTTGGCTAAAATTTACATCATGGGAAGCCGCATATAACGCACTGACGGCAATCTGACCATCCGCATGATTAAATAAGTGTTGGAAATCTTCCACTTTGACCGCTTGCAAGTCCTTGAGGATATATCCTGCAAAGCTCACCGTGTCTGCGTGTTCGCACTGTGCTAATTTGGCTAAAATAGCCGATTGAAACTTTGCTAAATCGGATTTTTGATACCAATAAATCAGCTGCAATCCACGATTGATTTGCACTGAATTTTGGCTTTCAAGCGTTTGGGCTAAATAGTCCGATGAAGCATCAACGGAGTATTTTGCTAATACTTCCAACGCCTTCACATGGTAAACGTTGAGTGTTTCGTTATCTAATATACGAGTGAGTTGCTCAATGCCCTTTTCCGATAATGACGGTAACTTTTTCAGTCCTTCTAGTGCTGCCAGCTTCGTCTTTTCATTATCGTCATGATGAAATAGGTTGAATAACGCAGTTTCATTGCCGCCCATTCGATGCCCAAACCAGCCTGTATCGTATTGCTGAATAATTTCATCCAGCCAGCGCTCATACCAATCCAAAAAGTGGCTTTCATAAGCAAACTGATACGGTGTTGGTGAGTCACACCATTCGTGGGTATAAACCAGTCGCCCAGCATGTTTTCCCGTCACCACCAGCAGAATGTCATATGTACAGCCGCAAGTCCCAAGGTAAAACAACCCTTGGTGAAGCAAGCTTTCCCGTGAGTCGTACTCTTCATCACTGCAATCTTCCGCTAAGTGGCTGAGTGTTTGCCACTCTTTATCGCTCATGGTTGGGCTAAGCACGCAAGGTAATGCCACCGAATCATAACGATTTTCGCTGTCTTCAAAACGTTCTACGCCGTAATAAGGACCTGCGCCACCATCGCCCAATTGCGTCATAAACTGCACATATTCTTGGGGTAAATTCACCCCAATTCGGCGCTGCCACTGCGCTATCTGTGCCATATCCAAAGGTGGGTTGAGCTGATAATGGTGGCTGTCCGCTCCGAACAACTCTTCATCGCTGTCCATTTGCTTAGCAAGGGGGAGTTTTTGTTGTATACGTTGAATTTGGTCATCCGCATAACGCTGGTTGATGGCTTGCCATGTCTGATGTATTTGATGGATCTGCTGCAAGTGGTCACTCATTAATGGTTACTGTCCTATCAAGTTTTAATTATTTATTTTTAGCCTTTAATATCATAGCTAACTGATTATTTTAAGTAGCAATTGGGGTTGAATTCTCTGAAAATTGTTTCGCATAAAAAAGGCTCCGCTTTATAAATGATAAAGGGAGCCTTAATACAACAATAAAACGCAAATCTTACCAATTACAGTGGATCAATTTTCAAACAAGATACTGCGTGCTTGAAACTTCCTTCGAGTAATGGGCGGGTTTTGGCGCATTCTGCATCAGCACTTGGGCAGCGTGTTCTGAATACACAGCCTGAAGGCGGATTAATGGGCGATGGCAATTCCCCTTCAAGAAGCTCAATTTGCTTATTTTTTTCCTTATCTGGATCCGGTACTGGCACCGCAGACATCAATGCGCGCGTATAAGGGTGCAGCGGGTTGTTATACACTTCATCATAAGTCCCCAGCTCCACTGCATGTCCTAAATACATCACTAATACGCGGTCAGAAATGTGTTTTACCACCGCAAGATCGTGGGCAATAAAGATTAAGGAAAGTTTCATTTCCCGCTGAAGTTCTTGCAGTAAGTTCACCACTTGCGCTTGAATGGAGACATCCAGTGCAGACACAAGCTCATCACAAATCACCAATTTCGGCTCTAAAATCAGCGCCCGTGCAATCCCAATGCGCTGACATTGACCACCAGAGAATTCATGAGGATAACGATTGATCAGGTTCGGCAATAAGCCAACTCGCATCATCATTTTCTTTACTTTTTCAGTAACTTCTTTTTGTGGCATCTTCGGATGATAAGTTTTTAGTGGCTCCGCGATAATATCTCCAATCGTCATCCGTGGGTTTAAGGATGCCAGTGGATCTTGGAAAATCATTTGGATATCGCTACGCACATTACGCCACTGCTTGTCGTTCATGGTGAGCAAGTTTTGTCCTAACCATGTCACCGTGCCGCTAGTGGATTTAACCAAACCAATTAATGCACGCGCAAATGTGGATTTACCACAGCCAGATTCCCCCACCACGCCCAAGGTTTCCCCTTCGTATAAACGCAGTGTCACTCCATCGACGGCTTTTAAACTTTTATCCGGCTGCCAGAACCATTGTTGTTTATCTCTAATGGAAAAATGCACTTTTAAGTCATTGACTTCCAGCAGCACCTGCCTATTTTCTTGGCTCATACTAATTCCTCCACAGGCTTAAAGCAGGCACGTAAACGAGATTGTGCAAAACTGGATAATTGAGGCTCTTGCTCTACACAGTGCTGGTTTGCATATTGGCAACGCGGCGAGAACGGACACCCTTTTGGTAAGCGTAACAAGTTTGGCGGATTGCCTGGAATCGTGGCTAAGTTATCGTCATCACCATCTAAGCGTGGCACTGCTGCTAATAAACCCAGAGAATACGGATGAGATGGCTGATAGAAAATATCTCGTGCGCTGCCATACTCCATCGTACGCCCCGCGTACATCACGAGTACCTTGTCACACACACCGGCGACAACCCCTAAGTCATGGGTAATTAAGATGATCGCGGTATCAAATTCCTGCTTCAGTTCATTCAGCAAGGTCATGATCTGCGCTTGTACCGTGACGTCCAATGCGGTTGTCGGTTCATCGGCGATCAGCAATTTTGGTTGGCACAGTAGCGCCATCGCAATCATCACACGCTGGCGCATACCACCAGAAAACTCATGCGGATACATATTCATACGTTTACGGGCTTCCGGCATTTTTACCGCATCCAGCATACGCACAGATTCTTCAAAAGCCTCTTTCTTGCTCATCCCTTTGTGCAGCATCAACACTTCAGATAACTGCGTACCGATTTTCAGGTATGGGTTGAGGGAAGTCATAGGGTCTTGGAAAATCATGGAGATCTCTTCCGCACGCATGCGGTTAAGCTCTTTCTCCTTGAGGTTTAAAATCTCACGTCCATTAAACATGGCAGAGCCACCTACACGACCATTTTTTGCCAGTAACCCCATCAAAGCAAAAGCAGTTTGGGATTTACCCGAACCGGATTCCCCCACAATTCCCAGTGTTTCCCCTGCACTCAATTCAAAATTGAGTTTATTCACCGCGGTCACATTCCCATCTTGGGTAGCAAATGTGACGTTTAAATCCTGCACTGATAATAAAGGGCTTTTGCGTGTTGAATGTTCCATAAATTAGCCCCTTAGCGATCTTTCGGGTCGAGGGCATCACGTAAGCCATCGCCGATAAAGTTGAAACAAAACAGCGTGATAACTAAGAATCCTGCGGGGATCAGCAGTAACCACGGTGTGACTTCCATAGAGTTAGCGCCATCACTGAGTAAAGCACCCCAGCTACTGAGCGGCTCTTGAGTTCCTAAGCCAAGGAAGCTTAAAAATGATTCAAACAGAATCATACTTGGGACTAATAATGATGCGTAAACCACCACCACCCCCAGTACGTTAGGGACGATATGACGCAAGATAATGTGACGCGTGCTGACACCACAAACTAATGCCGCTTCAATAAACTCTTTGCGTTTTAATCCTAATGTTTGTCCACGCACGATACGCGCCATATCCAGCCATGACACCACCCCAATGGCGACAAATATCAGCAGGATGTTGGTACCGAATAAAGTCACTAACAAAATAACGAAAAACATGAACGGGAAGGAGTTTAAAATCTCCAGTAAGCGCATCATGATAGAGTCAACTTTACCGCCCACATAACCTGCCAGTGAGCCATATAAGGTTCCGACCACCACCGCGACTAATGCTGCCGCAACGCCAACCATTAAGGAAATTCGTCCACCAATTGCCACACGCACAAGTAAATCGCGCCCAGAAGCATCGGTACCAAAATAATGTCCGGTCGCCCAATCAGGTGGCGTTGACATCATTTCCCAGTCGGTATCGTCATATAAAAATGGCGATAACATCGGGGCAAAAATCACAAACATCGTAATACAAAACAGCACACACAGGCTGACAATCGCCGCACGGTTATGCATAAAGCGTCGTCTTGCATCTTGCCAAAGGCTGCGCCCTTCAATATCTAATTGCTCAGAAAAGTTTTCCAGAGCTTCACTATTTTTGTTGTTTAGTAACATAGTGTTTCCCCGGTCTTAGTAACGAATTTTCGGGTCGATGACGGCGTACAGCACATCGACGATAGCATTAAAGGCAATGGTCAATACCCCAACTAAAATCGTTAAGCTAAGCACTAACGAGTAATCACGGTTTAATGCGCCATTGACGAACAACTGTCCAATTCCCGGTAAGCCGAAAATGGTCTCAATCACCATGGAACCCGTGATGATCCCCACGAATGCAGGTCCCATATATGAAAGCACTGGCAGTAATGCAGGTTTTAACGCATGGCGGAAAATAATGGTACGCAGCGGTAATCCTTTTGCGCGCGCAGTACGAATAAAGTTTGAGTGCATGATCTCAATCATCGAACCACGGGTAATACGCGAAATACTGGCGATATACGCCAAAGAGAGTGCCACCATCGGTAAAATCATGTGCGTGACGTTACCACCATCCCAACCTCCACCGGGGAGCCATTTCAAGTGAATGGCAAAAATCAGCACCAAAAGTGGTGCCACAACAAAGCTTGGGATGACAACCCCCGTCATGGCAAATCCCATGACTGTAAAGTCCCATTTGGTATTTTGATTTAATGCGGCAATCACCCCCGCAGTAACACCAAATAACACGGCAACCACAAAGGCTGTTGCGCCTAATTTTGCAGACACGGGAAAGGCTTTCGCAACTAAATCGTTGACGCTATAGTCTTTATATTTGAAAGAAGGACCGAAATCCCCTTGAGAAAGTTGGAATAAGTAGCTGAAATACTGCTTATACATTGGGTCATTAAGGTGATATTTCGCCTCAATGTTAGCCATGACTTCGGGTGGAAGCTTACGTTCACCAGTAAACGGGCTGCCCGGTGCGAGTCTCATCATAAAAAATGAGATGGTAATAAGAATAAATAAAGTCGGAATTGCTTCAAGCAAACGACGCAAAATAAATTTAAACATTGCCCTTTCCTACTTCTATTGCCATTAAGGCTAATGGCTGGCCCTCAAGGAGCCAGCCTGTTGTGATTAGTGCTTGATGATATACAGATCTTTAGTATGTAAATTATCTAATGGATCTTTACCCGTATATCCACCCACGTATGGCTTCACTAAGCGGGTGTTCACATAGTAGTAGAGAGGCACGATACCAGAGTCTTTATCTAAGAGCTTTTCGGCTTGTTGGTACAACTCAGCACGCTCTTCGTCCGTTTTCACCTGAAGTGTTTTCTTCATGATGGCATCGAAATCTTTGTTTTTATAATGCACGGTATTGTTACTGCTATAAGAAAGCAGCATGTTTAAGAAGGATGACGGTTCGTTATAATCCGCACACCAGCCCGCACGCGCCACATCATAGTTACCTTGGTGACGACTATCTAAGAAGGTTTTCCACTCTTGGTTTTCCAGTTTCACGTCAGCGCCAATGTTTTTCTTCCACATGGATGATGCAGCGATCGCGATACGTTTATGTAAATCTGACGTGTTATACAGTAAATTGAATTTCAGTGGATTTGATTTGTTGTAACCCGCTTCTTCCAGCAACTGTTTGGCTTTTTCATTACGCTGCTCTTGGGTCATATTGGCATACCAATCTGGTTTTTCTGTCTTCATGCCGCTAGTAAACGGTGGTGTGAAGCCATAAGCCGGAATATCACCTTGCGCTTTCACTTTGTAAGTGATGACATCTCTGTCCATTGAAAGTTTTAATGCTTCACGAACACGCGGGTCATTAAACGGCGGTTTTTCGTTATTAATTTCGTAATAATAGATACAGAGATACGGATTTACACGCAGCTCTTTTGGCATATTTTCTTGTAGTGACTTAAATTGTTCGATCGGTAAATTGCTATAGGTCATATCAATTTCACCACTGCGGTAACGGTTAACATCCGTGACTTCAGAGGAGATAGGTAGGAAAGTCACTTGGTCAATCACGGTGTTTGCGTTATCCCAATAAGTTGGGCTACGTTCTAAAACAATACGTTCGTTAACTGTCCAATCTTTTAATTTATAGGCGCCATTACCCACAAAATTGGCTGGTTGAGTCCACTTAGCACCATATTTTTCGATTGTTTTTTTATTCACTGGCGACATCGAGGAGTGTGCCAATAATTTTGGAATATAAGGGACGGCTTCACTCAAACTAATCACTAAAGTTTTATCATCCAGCGCTTTAATGCCCAGCTCTTCTGGCTTTTTCTTACCGGCAATGACGTCATCAATATTTTTGATATGTGCATACTGCAAATAACTCGCGTATGGGGATGCGGTATCAGGATCAGCGAGTCTGCGCCAGCTATAAACAAAGTCTTCGGCCGTGACAGGGTCACCATTTGACCATTTCGCGCCATCGCGAATTTTAAACGTCCACTCGGTGAAATCTTTATTTTCCCAGCTCGTAGCAGAGCCAGGTAAGATTTCACCATCAGGACCCACAATCGTAATCCCTTCAAAAAGATCTCTTGCTAAAGCCGACTCTGGAACACCTTCAATTTTATGCGGATCAAGGGATTGAGGTTCAGAACCATTGTTGCGAACCATATTTTGTTTTTCAGCCAGTTCGACACCCGCTGGTACCACTGCACCATAACTTGTCGCCATCGTCCCTGCCATTAACCCAGCAGCAACGCTTAAAGCAACAAATGTCTTATTCAGTAATTTGCTCATTATTTTGGTTACTCCCATACTATTGTTTTGGTTGTGTTGTTGATGCATCTGCTTACTGAGTCAGTAAGCAATTATTTTGTTTATTACAAAATTATTAATTAGTAGAATTAATATATAACCGCTTAATATCCATGTGATCAAGAGGGTCTTCACCTTTAAATCCTCCGATTGTGGGCTTGATCATCCTTGCACTCACACGGTAATAAACGGGAACTAGCGCAGATTCCTTATCCAGCAGGGTTTCCGCCTGTTGGTAAATCTGTTGACGAGCTTGGTCATCCGGTGCCGTTAAAGCCTCTAATAACAGTTGGTCATAGGCTTTATTTTTATAGGCCGCCGTATTGTTGCTGTTTTCTGATAGTAATGAATTCAAAAATGCAGAAGGTTCATTGTAATCGGCACACCATGTTGCTCTTGCAACCTGATAATTTCCTTCATGGCGATTTTGCAGTGTGGTTTTCCACTCTTGGTTTTGCAGTGTTACCTCTGCGCCAATATTTTTCTGCCACATGGATGCCGCTACAATCGCCTGCTGTTTATTTTGGTCTGAGGTGTTATATAGCAAGGTAAACTTGAGCGGATTTTTGGCGTTATATCCAGCCTCCGCGAGCAACTCTTTCGCACGTTGATAACGCTGTTCTGGCGTGAGCTTTGCCCATTCTGGCACTGCAAAATTACCATTATGGATAAACGTTGGCGTAAAACCGTAAGCCACCGTCTGTCCTTGATCGATAATTTTATTAGTGATGGTTTCTCTGTCTAAACCTAACTTAATGGCTTCTCGTACTCGAGGATCCGTGAATGGGGCTTTTTGATTATTAATTTCATAATAAAACGTACACAGAAACGGACGAACATACAGTTCGTTCGGCTTTTCCGCTTTCATCTTTTTGAATAGTGTTGGGGGAATAGCTGAATTACTAATATCGATTTCCCCACTGCGATAGCGATTGTTATCACTGACTTCAGAGGTAATCGCTAAGAATGTCGCTTGATCAATCTGCGTTTTTGCGTCATTCCAATATAACGGATTACGTTTGATAATAATTCGCTCGTTGACCGTCCACTCATCCAAAACATAGGCGCCATTGCCCACAAAGGAACCCGGTTGAGTCCATTTATCGCCGTACTTTTCAATGGCTTTACGGTTAACGGGTTTCATTGAAGTGTGGGAAAGCATATCGATAAAATACGGAACGGGATGGCTTAGGGTGACTTGCAAATGTTTGTCATCAAGGGCTTTAACGCCCAACGATTCTTTAGGTTTTTGACCTTTTAAAATAGCGTCTGCATTTTCGATATAAGCATTTTGTAAATAACTGGAATAAGGCGAGCCAGTTTTGGGATCCGCTAAACGCTGCCAACTATATACAAAATCCTCTGCAACAACGGGAGTGCCATCACTCCACTTGGCATCATCGCGTAAGGTAAATGTCCATACGGTGTAATTTTCATTTTGCCAATGGGTTGCCATACCAGGAACCGCCACACCATTAATATCGTCGTAAACCAGCCCTTCCAATAAATTTAAAATAATATTGCCTTCAGGTACCCCTTCGACTTTATGAGGATCGAGTGAAGTCACTTCTGAACCGTTATTGACCACTATTTTATTTATGGATGTTGTATTTAATGGGGATTTATCGGGGGTTGATGAAGCTTGAGCAGAAATTGTTAATGAGAAAATGAGACAGGAAAGTAAACTGTGCTTGGTAGTAAGTTTCATCGTTGCGCCTTCTCCATTTCATAGTTGCGGTTTTACAGTTAACGTTTCAACGTATGTTGAACGACGTTTAGTTCGCCTACACATTGTTGATTTACTACTACTCTAGTCACTGTTTCTTAAGCTGTTTTCTAATTTAATCACCAAAAGCTTTCCTTAACGGTGCAATTTTGCTCAGAAAGCTTATAAAAAAAAGTTATAAAAATTACATTTATTTAACATTTAAAGTTGGAGAGCCTATTAAAAAGGGGTAACACACTTCCTCAACCTTTAAATACTCAAATAAAAACAATTAGATAATAAAAAACCTTAAGTTACTCTTAAAATTTTCATCAACATTAATCCAAACATATCATTAACAATCTCTAATGAGAATAGTGAATAAATTTACGCAGCTCACATTTCCTTACTTTTTATGCCTGATTTTGCAAAAAGTGCGACACATAATCACATTTCAAATTTATCGCGTAGAGGAATTATTTTGATTGTAAAGGACGGTTTGATTACACATAACAAGCCAAAATATTTGAGTGAATATTTTGAATTCGAAAGGAATAATGGAATGAAGGGAAAGGTAGATGAGAATAGCCGTCTCGTAAGACGGCTAAATAACACTCACTATAAAAGTCCTGGAAATATGGCTTTAACACCCGTTACAGCGATTTCGATACCTAATGACATGAGTAGTAGCCCCATGATACGAGTGACAACGTTGATGCCCGTTTGCCCTAAGTAACGAACCAGTAAAGACGCAGAGCGGAACAACAGCCAACAGCAAAAAGCGAACAAAATACTGGTTAACGCTAAACCAATAAAGTTCTGCCAGCCAGTCCATCGCGATGACCAGACAATGCACGAACTGATTGCACCGGGACCCGCCATTAACGGAAGCGCTAACGGTACCACTCCAATACTATCGCGCACTGCGGTTTCTGTTTTTTCTTGTTTGTTCTGTTTGTCCTCACCAATTTTACCGCTGATCATCGATAGCGCGATGGTGACAATCAGAATTCCCCCCGCGATGCGGAATGAGTCAATTGAAATACCAAACAGCTGTAATATCGAGTCCCCCACCAGCAACGATGTACAAAGAATAATTGCGACTGATGAGTTGGCTATCGTATTAGTTCTATTGCGGCTCGCAACGGTTTGATAGTTTGTCATACTAATAAACACAGGCAGGATACCAACCGGGTTTACCAACGCAAATAGACCAATAAAAAATTTAATATAGCCTGATAAATCAAGTAATGTTGCGCTCACCCATTAATACCCTCATAAAATTCTTAAACAAGAAACGCTTACCTGAACTAATTTTATCACTGAAATCGCTAAAATCCTTAGTTAAAGAACAATTTTGTGCATCTTAGTAGAATTATTTATTGCAACTTATCTTAATGACCAAAAAAGAATGATTTATTCACCTCTTTTTAGCGATAAATTAATCATTTTTTTGCAAATCAATGAATCCCATAAAAACAGCATGCTGAATGGAGTCAGCTTGCATACTTTGTGATTTAGATCACTTTATTAAATTCCCTTTTTGTTAATCTAGTCTCAACTGATAAACGCGGTAATCAATCAGTTAATTTTTACTTTTTGAGCTATTTATCTGAGATTTATAAGCCAATTAGCATGGGCGAAAAGCATTATTATTAAGTTTATCTATACTGTTGTTTTGGGTGGTCGTTTTAGATGTTCTAGTCACAACAGCTTTTTTTAGATGCTTTGCTCATTGGCTTAAAAATTTTAACTTTATCAGGAGTAATCTATATGTCCGTAACAAACGTTACTGAACTCAATGAACTTGTTGCTCGTGTCAAAAAAGCTCAACGTGAATTCGCCAGCTTCTCTCAAGAGAAAGTGGATCGTATTTTCCGCGCCGCTGCTCTTGCTGCTGCTGATGCACGAATTCCATTAGCAAAACTCGCAGTTGAAGAGTCAGGCATGGGGATTGTTGAAGATAAAGTGATTAAAAACCACTTCGCTTCTGAGTATATCTACAACGCATATAAAGACGAGAAAACCTGTGGTGTTCTATCTGAAGACCCAACTTTTGGTACCATCACCATTGCTGAGCCGATTGGTATTATCTGCGGTATCGTTCCAACCACTAACCCAACCTCTACCGCAATTTTTAAATCATTAATTAGTTTAAAAACCCGTAACGCTATTATTTTCTCTCCACACCCACGCGCTAAAATTGCGACTAACCGTGCTGCTGAGATTGTATTGAACGCGGCCATTGAAGCTGGCGCACCAAAAGATATTATTGGCTGGATTGACTCCCCTTCTGTTGAGCTATCCAATGCGCTGATGCACCACCCTGACATTAACCTGATCTTAGCGACAGGTGGTCCAGGCATGGTGAAAGCGGCTTACAGTTCCGGTAAACCTGCGATTGGAGTGGGTGCGGGTAACACGCCAGTTGTTATCGATGAAACCGCAGACATCAAACGTGCCGTTGCCTCTATCTTAATGTCAAAAACATTTGATAACGGCGTAATTTGCGCATCTGAACAATCTGTAGTGGTGGTTGATGCTGTTTATGATCAAGTTCGTGAGCGTTTCGCTACCCACGGCGGCTACCTGTTACAAGGTAAAGAGCTCAAAGCGGTACAAAATATCATTTTAAAAGATGGCAACTTAAACGCGGCTATCGTGGGTCAACCTGCATTTAAAATTGCAGAAATGGCGGGCGTTATCGTTCCTGAAACCACTAAGATCTTAATTGGTGAAGTCAAACTTGTGGATGAGTCAGAGCCATTCGCTCATGAAAAATTGTCCCCACTCTTAGCAATGTATCGCGCTAAAAACTTTGAAGATGCAGTAGAGAAAGCTGAACAGTTAGTGGAAATGGGCGGTATCGGTCACACCTCTTGTCTCTATACTGACCAAGATAACCAACATGACCGTGTCAGCTATTTTGGCGAAAAAATGAAAACGGCGCGTATTTTGATTAATACCCCTGCGTCTCAAGGCGGTATCGGTGACCTGTATAACTTTAAACTGGCGCCGTCTTTAACCTTGGGTTGTGGTTCTTGGGGGGGTAACTCCATCTCTGAAAACGTGGGACCAAAACATTTAATCAATAAGAAAACCGTGGCAAAAAGAGCTGAAAATATGTTGTGGCATAAACTTCCTAGTTCAATCTATTTCCGCCGTGGATGTCTTCCAATCGCTTTAGAAGAGATAGCCACTGATGGTGCGAAACGCGTCTTTATCGTGACCGATAGCTACTTATTTAATAATGGCTATGTTGATGAAATTGTCGATGTTCTGAAAAAGCACCATATTGAAACCGATGTTTTCTTTGAAGTCGAAGCTGACCCAACATTATCCGTTGTGCGTAAAGGTGCTGCTCAAATGCAAGCCTTCCAACCGGATGTGATCATCGCTTTAGGTGGTGGTTCCCCAATGGATGCTGCGAAAATCATGTGGGTGATGTACGAACATCCAGAAACACACTTTGAAGAATTAGCATTACGTTTTATGGATATCCGTAAACGTATTCACAAGTTCCCAAAAATGGGTGTGAAAGCAAAACTGGTCGCTATCACCACCACTTCAGGTACAGGTTCAGAAGTGACGCCATTTGCTGTTGTGACGGATGATAAAACAGGTCAAAAATACCCATTAGCGGACTACGCATTAACACCAAATATGGCGATTGTTGATGCTAACCTCGTGATGAACATGCCTAAATCCTTAACCGCGTTTGGTGGTTTGGATGCAGTGACTCACGCATTAGAATCTTATGTTTCTGTTCTGGCAAATGAGTTCTCTGATGGTCAAGCACTCAAAGCACTGACCCTGTTAAAAGATTATCTGCCAGCAAGCTACCATGAAGGAGCAAAAAATCCAGTAGCAAGAGAGCGCGTTCATAATGCGGCAACATTAGCCGGTATTGCTTTTGCTAACGCCTTCTTAGGGGTTTGTCACTCAATGGCGCATAAACTGGGATCGGAATTCCATATTCCACACGGTTTAGCAAACGCCCTATTGATTTGTAACGTAATTCGTTTCAACGCAAATGATAATCCAACTAAGCAAACAGCATTCAGCCAATATGACCGCCCTCAAGCACGCCGCCAATACGCTGAGATTGCAGACCACTTAGGATTAACCAAAGCAGGCGACCGTACTGGTGCGAAGATTGAACGCTTACTGGCTTGGTTAGAAGAGATGAAAGCGGATTTAGGCATTCCTAAGTCTATCCGTGAAGCCGGCGTTGCCGAAGCGGACTTCTTAGCTCACTTAGATAAACTGTCTGAAGATGCATTTGATGACCAATGTACTGGCGCTAACCCACGTTATCCGCTGATATCTGAAATTAAACAACTGTTACTGGATTCTTACTACGGTCGTGAATTTACTGAAAAAAGTGCAGAGCCAGCAGCACCAAAAGCTGAAAAGAAAAGTAGTAAAAAATAGTTAACTCGTTGATGGCTTAGCCATTAATACATAAAAAAGGCTTCAAAAGATTTAGGGTTTTCCTAACGCTTTTGGAGCCTTTCTCGTTATTTCGTCATAATACTTTATACTTATCTTAGGTGTCCATCTGGAAAAATATGCGATCCGCAAATTGATGCTTTCCAATCGACAATGATTTTTCCTTTATTGTGGATTAATAAGCTGATATGAAAAAACTGGCTGGCGTTACCTACATACTTTTATTCATAGTAAGCTTTTTCGCTTACAGTGCTGGCTTGCGTTTGGAACAAACTCGATTAATCCTAAATAGCACTAAATCCAATGCAACATTTACCATTGTGAATGATGATTTGAACCCCTATCTAATTCAGACCTCTGTAACTGAACAACTTGAAGGTGCCAAATCCCTTTATTTTGCTGTGACACCACCACTGTTCAGATTAGATGCAAATAGTAAGTTTAGTGCTCATGTATTATTAAAAAATGAAAGGGAATTACCCGTAGATAGAGAATCTCTGTTCTTTTTAAATACACGGGCTATTCCCGCCCCAAAGCATCCTAATGAACAGAAAAATGATGCCAAACGCTCGTTTGTGACGAATATCGTGATTAAAGTCTTTTACCGCCCTCATCAACTGGCAGTGCCTAATAATGCGGTATTTCAGCAAGTGACTCTAAAAAAACAGGGAAAACAATGGGTGTTTAATAACCCTACCCCCTATTATCTCACGGTGGTAAACCTCAAATATAACCAGCAAAACTGTAGGAAAAGCCTGATCCTCACGCCATTTAGTGATACTGAAATCACTGGTCTACAAGGTCATATTTCCCAAGCTAGTTGGCAGATGATTAATGATTTTGGTGGTCTCTCTGACATTATTATTTATCCGCCAGTTAAGAGTAAATAAGTCAATAATCCCCATTTGACTGGTGCGCTTTTCTCTATTTTTGTTTTTATTGACGATGTTGGGGTTTCCTGCAATCACACTCGCCATTGATGATAGTTTGAAGTTTTCATTACAACGACCGTTTTTAAATGCTGAAATGCTAAATTTCATTGCGCCCTACAGTTTCGAGTAAATTTGCATTTTTTGATTATATGATATGTGCCAAAGTGTGAAATTAAACTGCCATAAAAAGAAAGCCCCATGTTAAAAACATGAGGCTTATCAAATCTCACTCAATCCGGTTTTATTCTATGAACGCTGAAACTTTATCTGCTATGCATCCCTTTTAAGAACTAGCGAGCTGAGTATTTTATTAATTCATTTACTTTATTTGACAAAAATATCTTAATAATCTGATATTCCTATTTGTAAACTATATAACTCATTAATCTTAATTAATGATTATTTGAAGTTAAACGGTATTTTTTCAATTGCACCGCTATTCATTAATTGAGCTTGCTTGATAGCGTCTGAGTAATGCTTTCGACAAACTGAAATATACTTTTCATTCCCGCCGATATCCACTTGATCCCCCTCATATACTGGGATGCCATCACCACCAATCCGCAAAACTTTATTTGCCTTACGTCCACAGTAGCAGACGGTTTTTAACTCAACGAGTTTATCTGCCCATGCTAATAAATATTGGCTTCCTGCAAACAACTCTCCGGAAAAATCCGTTCGTAAACCATAACAGAGTACCGGAATGTCTAAATTATCGACGACATCACATAATTGCTCTACTTGCTGTTTTGTCAGAAATTGGCATTCATCAATAAGTACGCAATGTACTTTTTGAGCATTATTCTCGTTTTTGATAATTTTTGCCATATTCGTTATAGGCGAAAATAATAACGCATCCGCAGATAAACCGATCCGCGAAGATACCTTACCTTGACTGAAGCGGTTATCGATCTCAGCGGTAAAAATCAGCGTACGCATTCCACGTTCGTGATAGTTATAGGAAGATTGTAATAATGAAGTCGATTTACCCGCATTCATCGCAGAATAATAGAAATATAGCTGTGCCATTGGGCGGTTCCCTAAAAAATAATATTCGCGAATACTTTAGCATAAAGGTTTTTTAAGATTAACTTAAACCTATGTAGATAAGTAAGTGTATGAATTTCCATCCATCACTATGTTAAATTAGTTCCTTTAGATCACACATCATCTGTGTTGTAGACAATTAATCTCAAACTGATATTAACTTTATCTGGTATAGATATTGGCACATATTGCTAAGTTTATTCTGTCAAAAAAAGAAAATTTCCGTTAAAGACATCCATTGATACATCGACAAACAAAAGGTAATGGTTATCACTAGGCTATTAATATAAATTTTAGTGACATTTTCTAATTACCTTTTTTCATTAGTACCGTTATTGATAATAGAGCAATTTATAGCAACGAAAATTTTTATAATTCTTTTGTAAAAAAATTGCATTCGTTAAAGATAACTTTTAAACTACCGAAGTAATTTAGCTATTGCAGAATTTAAAATAGCACTCTATTATTACTGTACACATGCCAACATATAAAATTGAGACCAGGAAAATGAGCGAATCATTAAAAGCATTAAATAACATCCGTACGCTTCGTGCTCAAGCACGAGAAGTCACTTTAGAATCTTTAGAAGAAATGCTGGAAAAATTAACTGTCGTTGTTGACGAACGTCGTGAAGAAGAAAGCCAAGCTCGCGCTGAAGTTGAAGAACGTAATCGCAAACTGGAAAAAGTTCGCGAAATGATTTTAGAACAAGGCGTAGATTTAAATGACCTTCTGCAAACTATGGATTCTGGTAAAAGCACCAGCACTCGCGCTAAACGTGCTGCTCGCCCAGCAAAATATAAATATGTTGATGAGAACGGCGAAACTAAAACTTGGACAGGCCAAGGTCGTACTCCAGCAGTAATTAAAGTTGCAATCGAAGAACAAGGCAAATCTTTAGACGATTTCTTAATCTAATATTGATAACCTTCCAAATTCTAAACACCCTTTTTATAAGGGTGTTTTTATTTATAGTAGCCTTGTTATTATCCATTTATCATCTCCTCTGTTTCAATCCCCCTCATCTATTTCTAATCAAAAAGAGTGATACAAAATATACGTTAAAGTAAAGTTACGTAATCTAATCAAGTGATATTCTTTAATCTCCTCCTAGCCCACTACACTAATTAATTTACACGCCACACGGGTTATATCGATTTATATTATATAACTGACATTTAATGACACTTAAAATCTGAGTACTCCTTTTTACATATTTCTATAAAATGCCCATAAAAAAAGCTAACCATAAAGGCTAGCTTTTATCTGTACAACAAAGATTCGTATTTTAATTAGATTTCGATGATGAATCTAAATTAGCGGCTAACTCTTTAATCCACGCGGAAAAATCATTTCCTAGTGTATCGTGTTGCATACCATATTCTACAAAGGCTTTCATGTAACCTAATTTATTTCCGCAGTCATGACTTTTACCACATAAGTGGTATGCTTCAACAGGTTCCTTATTTTCCATCATTAATGCGATAGCATCCGTTAATTGGATTTCATCGCCAGCACCCGGTGCTGTTTTCGCTAATGCATCCCAAATCTTTTCGGATAATACATAGCGCCCTACAATAGATAAATTGGATGGAGCTTCATCACGCTTCGGTTTCTCAACCATACGGGAAATCGGTTTACTATCGCCCGGATGTAAAGTCACACCGTTGCAATCCACAATTCCGTAGTTAGAAACATCGTCTTCTGGTACTGGCTCGACTAAAATTTGGCTAGCCCCAGTAGTTTCGTAGTGTTCTAACATCTCTTTGAGGTTAAATTTCGTTAAATCGGTGCTATAGCGATCTAAAATAACATCCGGAAGGATTACGGCAAAAGGCTCATCACCCACCAATGGTTTCGCACATAAAATAGCATGACCTAAACCTTTAGCAATGCCTTGGCGTGTTTGCATGATAGTCACATGACTTGGGCAAATGGATTTCACTTCATCCAATAATTGGCGCTTAACTCGCGCTTCTAAGATGGCTTCAAGTTCAAAGCTGGTATCAAAGTGGTTTTCAATAGAATTTTTAGATGAATGTGTCACTAGCACAATTTCATTAATTCCTGCAGCAATACACTCATTAACCACATATTGGATTAAAGGCTTATCAACAACTGGTAGCATCTCTTTAGGAATTGCTTTCGTCGCTGGAAGCATACGTGTTCCTAAACCTGCTACAGGGATTACCGCTTTACGCACCTTGCGTTTGATCATCTCGAGAACTCCAAAAATTTAATAAGCACCGTTTATATTTTCAATAAACTATACTGGCGCGTTTTTAGTGCGCGCCAGTATATCAGGATTCATTATTGAATAAATAGAGATGGGTTCGTTTAGGATAAATAGAACCTAGATCCATTAAATAAGTGCATTATTTCTGAGCATAGAGATTAAACATTAACTTGATTTTTTGATTCGAATTATGAATAAGACACTTCCAACTCTCACCTTGAAAGTCTAATCGATTTGAATGGTATGTTTTTAGCGTACCTAGCGGGACATTTCGCGCGAGATGGTAATGATGCTGCTCCGTCGTAATATTGGCTTCCAGTCCTGCACTCGCCAAAATCACATTTTTAGATTTGGTATTAAAGTAACCAAGTAACAATGGAAACTGACCTGAAAAGCCAGAATCTTCCAGTAAGTGATTTATTTGATTAATAATGTTATCAATTTGAGGTAATTTTTTATCTCGGTTGTTCACCGCACTTTTTAAGAGGTCATTAAACACAACACGAATTAAAAACGCCGCCATCACCCCTTCTTGTGGAGAGCGTTCTATATCAATGCAATAAAATCCGATTTGCTCCTCAGATATTGCCGCGATATCCAACAGCAACCCAAAACGATTCGCTTCATTTAATTGTCTATAGTTTATCTTATAGCCATTTATAACCTGCGCGACTGGAGGCTGTAATTGTTTCAAGATGGCTAACATATCCAACTTGTCATTATTCAAAATGTTCGAAATATTCTGGATTTCATTTTCAATGAGTGTTTCAGAGTCATATTGCTCTGGATACAGTGCCGCATGAATCGTCACTTTCACTTCATCAAGATTTTTTATTGGCTTTAACAAAGCATCTTTCGCACCAAGACGAAACATTCTATCTAATTGCGTGAAGTCCGTAGTTGCTGAAATAACAATCACAGGTACATTAATATTACGCTCCACCAGCTCCGCCATAAATGATTCACCATTCATGATGGGCATGTTGAGATCACAAAGAATGACATCGGGAATCACCTTTTGTTGCGTGATCAGCTCAAGTGCAAGCGCGCCGTTGTCAGCGATGTAGACTTCTGTTTCTAAACTTTCGAGGTATTCACGAAGAATAGTACAAAAAATTTTTTCATCTTCAACTATGAGTATTTTTCTATTTTTCATATCATACCTACCACGACAACCCTGGTTTCATAAGTAATATATTCTGACGCCAATAGTCATATTATAAAATCATTAACGACTATATTTTTTAAGTATAGTTATTTTATCGAGAAAAGAATGAGCCAATCTTTAAAAAATAATTGTAGTTGCGGTCATCCTTTGCCGTTTGACCAATGCTGCTCTCCGCTGTTGCTTGGGCTGGTTATTGCTGAAACGCCAGAGCAATTAATGCGCTCACGATATAGCGCGTATGTCCATCACAATGTAGATTACCTCATCAAAACATGGCACCCAGATTGCCAAGCACAAGAGTGGCGAGAAGCTATCTTAGATAGTTTTGAACAAACTGAATGGCTGGGACTGCGAGTCATTAGTTCTTCTCATGCTAAAAATCCTGACGAAGCTTATGTCGAATTTTCGGCTTGCTTTATTGATGAAAAAGCTGATCATAAACAGCTTATTCACGAACGTTCCCGTTTTCTTCGCATTGATGCACAGTGGTATTACATTGACGGAATAACACCAAAAGTTGGGCGCAACGATGATTGCCCATGCGGCTCAGGAAAAAAATTTAAGAAGTGCTGCGATAGTTATTAATTCTCTGTTTATCAATTCGTATATTCATTGCATAAATTACGATTAGCCTAAATTATTAGGCTTTAGTCAGTTAAGGATTAGACAGTTCCATGCAACACAAAAATGTACAGAAAAAAATTCTCAGAACCATTTGTCCTGATGCAAAAGGATTGATCGCTAAAATCACCAATATTTGCTACAAACACCAGCTGAACATTATCCAAAATAATGAGTTTGTTGATCACCGTACTGGTCGTTTCTTCATGAGAACGGAACTGGAAGGGATTTTTAACGATGAAACCTTACTGGCAGATTTAGATGATGCATTACCAGAAGGCTCTAAGCGTGAATTAAACTCTGCAGGACGTCGCCGCATTGTTATTATGGTCACAAAAGAGGCGCACTGCCTTGGTGATCTTCTGATGAAGAGCGCTTACGATGGATTAGATGTCGATATTGCTGCCGTTATCGGCAACCACGACACCTTGAAAAACCTTGTAGAGCAGTTTGGTATTCCATTCCATCATATTAGCCATGAAGGTTTAACGCGCGAACAGCACGATGAGAAACTCACGGCCCAGATTGATCAATATCAGCCTGACTATGTTGTCCTTGCTAAATATATGCGGGTGTTGACCCCTGCTTTTGTTCAGCACTACCCTAATCAAATTATTAATATTCACCACTCATTCTTACCGGCATTCATAGGCGCACGTCCTTATCACCAAGCTTATGAGCGTGGCGTTAAGATCATTGGAGCAACCGCTCACTTTGTGAATGATAATTTGGATGAAGGTCCAATCATCACGCAAAACGTTATCAATGTGGACCATACATTTACTGCGGATGATATGATGCGTGCAGGCCGCGACGTTGAAAAGAACGTACTGAGCCATGCTTTATATTGGGTATTGGCACAGCGCGTCTTTGTTTATGGCAATCGAACCATTATTTTATAACAGAGCGTATCGGTTATTAATTGTAGTAATTTGTTGATTTATCACGCATTGAGATTAAAAAATCAGCATTCAGACATTTTTTTTCAATTAATACTTTACAGGGGCGCGTCATTTGATATGATGCCGCCCGCTGTGAACGATTACAGCAATTCAAAATCTGGTGGGATACCCAAGCGGCCAAAGGGAGCAGACTGTAAATCTGCCGTCACAGACTTCGAAGGTTCGAATCCTTCTCCCACCACCATCTAAGCAACGTCTTTTCCAAGTTTGTCAACTACCCCAATAAATCGATTCAATACACTTGAATGTGATTTTGATTTATAAATGTAACAGTTACTTTTATCCAAAAGTCCATTTAATGAAACATAGATCAGCGATCTATCGATCAGCTCATCCTCAGGATAATAGTCAATAATCCCGATAAAATCACCGTCTTGAATGAAACTCTGACAACACCCAATATTATCCATCTGTCGTATGCTGGATTTATTCTCTGCGGTTTCAACTTTAGCCAGCAAGTCACTCATCAGTGAGCTTTTATAAAATGAGGGATCGCATAGCCAAGTACTTTGTTGTAGTAAGACGACAACATCATGATTAAATTTCTCGTATAACTCTTTTCTGCAATAAATACCTAAAGGCGCATTCTCTATTTTTTTTTGTAATGAAAACCTTTCACTGATGACTAATTCAGAACTTAAAATTAAAGTATTTCCATCATAATCGACAATTTCATCTACCTCATCATAGTTAAATCTTAATATATTAACCTGTACATTATTCTTATGTGCTGCTTGATATAAATTAATTAGATGATTTTCTTTCCCCCAGTCATAATAAATATTAGCTTCATTGACAATATAACCAGAAAAATGTTTTTTCGTTATTTCTTTCTCCTGCAAGTAGAGATCTCTAAGATCGTTATAAAGTTCTTGGCCATCCTTAGTTAATGTCATTCCAAATTTTTCTCGTTTAAAAAGCCGTTTACCCAAACTCGTTTCAAAGTCTTTTATGGATTTTGCGATGGGGGGTGTCGTGCGATTCATCACCCTTGCAGCCTTGCTTAGCGAGCCATTCTCAACAACTGCCATAAACGCCTCTAATTTTCTTGAAAAGAACATATCTATGACCCCATTCTATTTATTGAAATGTAAACCAACATGATTATTTTAAATAACAGCATGTTGATTAACCCATAATCTTCCGCATCAAATAAAAATTTAAATAAATTTTTTGATTTGATGATTAACAATATTTCATAAAAGTATTTTTATAATTTCCAACATAGCAAAGCAATATATTATATTGTTTCATTTGATTATTTTTTATTGCCCCACCATTAAATCACATTAAAATATAAATAACCAACTGACTTTAAATGAACTTTTCAGTAGTTGATTATAAAACTAACAAACATTTTTTAATTAACAGCTATAGATATATTATTATTAAAAATTAAAGTTCCCTAATAAATTATCCGCAATTATATAAACAAAAAATATTTAATAGTTACACTATTGTTAGCATCTGATAGAATCCCCTCAGTCATATTCAAAGCAATGGGTGATAAGTAACCATGAAATTTATTTCGTTCAACATTAATGGCCTAAGAGCACGTCCTCATCAACTGGAAGCGATTATTGAGAAGCACCAACCTGAAGTCATTGGGCTACAAGAAACAAAAGTCCACGATGATATGTTCCCTTATGAGGAAGTCAGTAAATTAGGCTACCATGTTTATTTTCACGGTCAAAAAGCCCACTATGGCGTAGCATTACTCCTGAAAAATGAACCACTAGCCGTTAGAAAAGGCTTTCCAACTGATGATGATGAAGCTCAGCGCCGCATCATCATGGCTGATATTCAAACCAGCGAAGGGATTCTGACAGTCGTCAATGGTTACTTCCCTCAAGGAGAAAGCCGTGACCACCCAACCAAATTCCCAGCAAAAGAAAAATTCTATCGTGATCTGCAAGATTACGTAACATCAACGCAAACCACGGATTCCCAATTGCTGATTATGGGTGACATGAACATCAGCCATACCGATTTAGACATCGGTATTGGTGAAGTTAACCGTAAGCGTTGGTTGAAAACCGGAAAATGCTCATTCTTACCTGAAGAACGTGAATGGCTAGATAAACTACTGAGCTGGGGGCTTGTTGATACTTACCGTGAGCAGCATCCAGATACCACCGATTGCTATTCATGGTTCGATTACCGCTCCAAAGGCTTTGACGATAATCGCGGTCTGCGCATTGACCTTCTGCTGGCCTCTAAGAAACTCGCCAGCCGTTGTAGCGCAACGGGTATTGATTACGACATCCGTGGTATGGAAAAACCGTCTGACCACGCACCTGTTTGGGCTGAGTTCGACCTGACGAAGTAATCCTGAGTCTCTCTTTATAGGGCATAATCATATGCCCTATGCTTTCCCCTAGATATCCTTCCTACCCAAATTACTGCTTAGCGCGCTCAAGTTTAGAAATCCACTGCACCTATTCTGACGGTGATGATTTTTTCCCTTTACTCGCACTCGCTTTTTTCGTGCCCTTCTTTGCCCCTTTATTATTGGCAACAGGTGGCAATTCACGAAATGCGCGCAAGTTTGTGTATTGACGAGCTTGCTGAATTAAGTTGATTAACGTCTGGCTCAACGGCTGCATAAAATCATCGTAACGCGTCTGTTTTTCGCTGATCTGCGTTAACCTTGACTCCCAGTGAGCCGTCATATCGGGCAAGGTCGCCATATCGGGTAAAACGTGGATCAGCGCTCGCCCAGCGGGGGAGGCGTGAATATAGCGCCCTTTTTTAAACAGAAATTGACGCTTAAACAGTAAATCAATAATCCCCGCTCGCGTCGCTTCAGTCCCTAAACCATCCGTTTCACGCAATACTTTTTTTAATGCTTTATCCTGCACAAAACGGGCGATCCCCGTCATCGCAGACAGCAGCGTTGCATCGGTGAATGGGCGAGGTGGCTGAGTTTGCCGTTCGACCACTTCCCCTTTTTCACATAAAAGCTCATCGCCTTTTTTCACGATAGGCAATGGCATGCCGTCGTTTTCCGCGTCACGCTCTTTCCCGCCTAACACGACTCGCCATCCTGCTTCCGCAAGAAAACGCGCTTTGGCATTAAACTTGCCGTTTTCAATGTCTAAATCGATAGTGCATTTGCGGTAAACCGCATCCGCCATAAATTGAATAATGTACTGACGAGCAATCAACTGGTAAACATTGCTTTCATTTTCAGTTAAACGCACGGAGGCTGTTTTAGCGGTCGGAATGATGGCATGGTGAGCATCCACTTTTTTATCATCCCAACACCGATTTTTCTTATCCAGTTCGGGTAATTCAAATTCAGTTAATGCGGGTTGGTGTACTGCAATCGCATTTAATACCGCATGACGCCCGGCAAAATGCTCGTCCGGCAAATACCGGCTATCCGAACGCGGATAAGTGATAAGCTTATGGGTTTCATACAGTTTCTGGCAAATATCCAGCACCTCTTGGGCACTTAAACCATATTTTTTGGCGGCTTCAATCTGCAAAGCGGATAACGAGAATGGCAGTGGTGCAATCTCAGTTTCCTGCTTATCTTGGTATTGCGTGACAATCGCCGGTTTGCCTTCGATGCGAGAAAGTACATGTTCCGCCAATGGACGATGAATTAAACGCCCTTCTTCATCTTGAAAATCAATGCAAGATTCACTTGGCTGCCAAATTGCCACAAAGCGCTCATCCTTTGGTGTGACAATATGCGCTTTAACTTCAAAAAAGTCTTTTGGTACAAAGTGTTCTATCTCTTCGTCGCGCCTAACTACCAACCCCAATACGGGAGTTTGTACGCGCCCAACAGAGAGAACCCCTTGGTAACCGCCCCGCTGCCCTAATAAGGTATAGGCGCGGGTCATGTTGATTCCATATAGCCAATCTGCACGAGCGCGGGCTAATGCAGAAACACATAACGGAATAAATTCACGGTTTTCACGTAAACGATCAATCGCTCGCTCAACAGCTTGAGGGTTCAAGTCGTTAATTAAACAGCGCTTCACGCTTTTACGTTTTTCGGGATCAAGCTTGAAGTAATCCAGCACCTCATCCACCAGAAGTTGCCCCTCTCTATCGGGGTCTCCTGCGTGGACAACGACGCTGGCTTGTTTAAGGAGCGTGTCGATAGTGTTTAATTGTTTGGTTACTGCGGAACGGGGCTTCAATTGCCATTTCTCAGGAATGATTGGTAAATCTTGCAAGTTCCAACGGGCATAACGCGGATCATAAGCATCCGGTTCAGCCTGTTCTAAAAGATGCCCAATGCACCACGTGACCATCTGGTCATCGCCACATTGAATAAAACCATCCCCTTTACGGTGAGGTTTTGGCAGTACATCCGCAATGGCCCGTGCAAGACTAGGCTTTTCCGCAATAAACAAACGCATAGATTAATCGATCACTTCAATTAAAGGCACACCGCTTTGTGCAGGTAATAAGGTACCGACAGACTGTAACAAAACACCTTGCTGCTGTGCAATCTCTTTAATTTTAGCCACTTCCGATGGTTTAATCGCGATTAGAAGCCCGCCTGACGTTTGTGGATCACACAACAATTTGCGTTGTAGGTCGCTCATTGGTCCAATTAAGTGACCGTAGCTATCAAAGTTGCGTTGAGTTCCACCCGGTACGCAGCCTGCTTCAATATATTTTTCCACACCAGCAAGTTTTGGTACTTTACTAAAGGCGATCTGAGCACGAACACCAGAACCTTCGCAGATCTCACTTAAATGTCCCAGGAGACCAAAGCCCGTTACGTCCGTCATTGCCGTTACACCTTCTAGAGGAGCGACAACCGCGCCGAACTTATTCATTTGGCACATAGTTTCAGCAGCAAGGTGCGCATGTTCTGCTGCTAACACGCCTTTTTTCTCAGCCGTGGTCAGCACACCAATACCCAGCGGTTTGGTTAGGAACAGTTCGCAATCTGCGCTCGCTGCACTGTTTTTCTTCACGTAATCTGTGTTTACGACCCCTGTCACCGCTAAACCAAAGATAGGCTCTGGTGAATCAATGGAGTGGCCGCCTGCCAGTGAAATTCCGGCATCCGCACAAGCAGCACGCCCACCTTCAATCACTTCGCGAGCCACTTCTGGTGGTAATTTTGCAATCGGCCAGCCTAGGATCGCAATTGCCATAATCGGCTTACCGCCCATCGCAAAAATATCGCTGATGGCGTTCGTTGCAGCAATACGCCCGAATTCAAATGGGTTATCCACGATAGGCATAAAGAAGTCAGTGGTACTGATAATGCCGATACCATTGCCTAAATCATAAACTGCGGCATCATCTTTGGTTTCATTTCCCACTAATAAATGAGGATCATGAAATTTAGCTTGTTCTGTATGTAAAATTTGCTCTAATACTTTTGGTGCGATTTTGCATCCGCAGCCAGCACCATGGCTATATTGGGTCAATCTAATTTTTTCTGTCATTATCTGTCTCTTTAGAAATGCTCTTTCTATTTAGAAATAGGACACAAAACCTGTCATATCAGGTTGTTGAGCTTTTGCAGGCGCTTTTAATTCTGGTGTACCTAAATAAAGGAAACCGACGATATGGTCATTTTCTTCACAACCTAAACCTTCACGTACAATAGCGTCTTCCGTCCATGAACCTGAACGCCAAATACCGCCAAAACCTTGTGCTAAAGCGGCCATTTGCATAGCTTGTACGGTGCAGCTTGCAGCAACAATTTGTTCCCACTGTGGCACTTTAGGATGATCTTTCACTTTCGCAATCACAGTAATGATGAGTGGCGCACGAAATGGTGCATTACGCGCTTTTTCTTCAACTTCCGCGCCTAACTTGCCTTCTACCGCTGCTTTTTCAAGCAGTTGGCTGAAGCGAGCGATACCATCTCCTTGCATGACAACAAAGTGCCATGGCTTTAATGCTCCGTGGTCTGGCGCTCTCATTCCTGCGGTAAGAATGTTATCGAGTTGTTCGCCTTGTGGCGCTGGAGTGGTTAAGCGTGAAGCTGAACGACGGTTCAACAAAAGGGTTAATGCATCCATATTGATCTCCGATTAAGAGTAAGCTGATGTAGTGCTCAGCAAAATAGAAATACCATCAGGCTATTGTACAACGCCCACAATGGTTTTGTTATGAATAATCCTGTATTACATTATTTGGTATCTGTCATCGTTTGATACTGTATAGGATTAAATCTATTGATTAATCTATCTATTAATCATCTGTCAAATAGATGATATTCTAAATCATTCGCGCGTCATCTTATGCCGCCATCTTGATTGATATCCTCACACTGGAGAAAAAATGCGACAACTCTGGGATATTTTCGCCACTGTTTTTAAGTTTAGCTGGCGAGTCATTAATTTCATTCGACAATTTGTTTTCAACGCAATTTTCTTCGTGTTGTTATTTTTAGTGATTGGCGGTTATTCTCTCTTGCAATCCGACAGCGAGCCAGAAAAAAACTATTTTGGTGCACTGGTTGTTGATCTACAAGGGATTGTTGTTGACCAAGTCTCTTCCCCAGATCCTTTCGGACGTATGAGTCGCGAATTACTAGGTACCTCCAATAACTTAATGCAGGAAAACTCGCTATTCGATATCGTCGATACCATTCGTACCGCCGCTGACGATGACCGCATTACAGGTCTAATACTACGTTTAGATAATCTGGTGGGCGCAGATCAACCCTCCATGGCATACATCGGTAAAGCGATTGAAGAGTTTAAAGCCTCTGGGAAATCAGTCTATGCCATGGGCGATAGCTATACACAAGCTCAATATTATTTAGCGAGCTTTGCAGATGAAATTTATCTTGCACCGCATGGCGCCGTGGGTATTTACGGTTTCTCAACGGATACCCTGTATTACAAATCCTTATTAGAAAAACTCAAGGTAAGCACCCATATTTTCCGCGTTGGTACCTACAAATCTGCGGTTGAACCGATGATGCGTGATAATATGTCACCTGAAGCCCGTGAAGCTAACCTGCTTTGGTTAAATACCTTGTGGGATAACTATTTAGGCTCTATCGCAGAAAATCGCCAATCTAAAGCAGAGCAAATCTTCCCGGGAGCGGATAAACTCATTGCACAACTTCGCGCAGCCAAAGGTGATACTGCGCAATATGCTTTACAGCAAAAATTAGTGGATAAGATCTACACCCGCGAACAAGCCGAAAATGTGTTCTCTAATCAGTTTGGTTGGAATAAAGAAGATAAAACATTCAATGGCATTAGCATCTATGATTACTCCACTAAAATTGCCGATACCAGCAACAGCGACGGCAATATTGCAGTCATCGTAGTACAAGGTGCCATCATGGATGGTCCGCAAACTCCCGGTATTGCTGGTGGCGAAACCCTAGCAGCTCAAATCCGTGATGCCCGTTTAAATGAAAATATTAAAGCCATCGTATTACGTGTTAATAGCCCTGGTGGAAGTGTCAGCGCTTCTGACTTGATCCGCAGTGAATTAGCCGCAGCCCGCGCAGCGAAGAAACCTGTCGTCGTATCAATGGGTGGTATGGCCGCATCAGGCGGTTACTGGATCTCAACACCAGCTGACTACATCATTGCAAGCCCAAGCACCTTAACAGGTTCTATCGGTATCTTCGGTGTGATCAATACCTTTGAAAACTCATTAGAATCCATTGGCGTTTATACTGACGGTGTTTCGACTTCACCATTAGCGGGCGTTTCTGTCACTAAGGGGATCAGTCCTCAATTTTCCGATATGATGCAAATCACCATCGAAAATGGCTACCAAACCTTTATTGGCTTAGTCGCTCAATCTCGCCATAAAACACCAGAAGAAATCGATAAAATTGCCCAAGGTCGCGTTTGGATTGGTAAGGATGCGCTGAAGATTGGTCTAGTTGATGAACTCGGTGATTTCGATGATGCCGTTGCAAAAGCCGCTGAATTAGCGAAAGTAAAATCTGTCGAGCTGGATTGGATGCAACCTGAACTTTCCTTTATGGATCAGTTGATCCTTGAACTGACAAGCAACGTTCAAGTCATGATGCCTGATGCATTGCAAACATTCCTACCACCAGCGGTCGCTACTGATATTCGCCGCCAAGCTCAGTTTTTCTTAAAAATGAACGACCCGCAAAACCGTTACGCATTTTGCTTAAACTGCGCTGAAATTAACTAATTATTCATTTCCACCCATGGCTCCCCTCTCAAGTTAATCTTAGAGGGGCTGCCATTCGCGGTGAATGACGCTGGCGTAAACTGAAGTTTCCATCACAACAATCTGCAATATCTTGTTTTATCCATAGATTATCTCCAGCAAATAAGCCAAAATCCTTATAATCCAAATTATTCACACACAGAATTTCTTATTCATACAGAACTTCGTCTGTCATCGTTAGGTAACAAAATGCAGAAGAAATCGATTTATGTCGTTTATACGGGTGGCACCATCGGCATGCGCCATTCTCCTCAAGGCTATATTCCTGTTTCTGGTCACCTACAGGCACAATTAGCCCAAATGCCTGAGTTTCATCGCCCTGAAATGCCAACATTTACGATTCGTGAACACCAGCCATTAATCGACTCTTCGGACATTACACCGGAAGATTGGCAAAATATCGCCGATGACATCAGTGAAAATTACGATAAATATGATGGTTTTGTGATCCTACATGGCACTGATACCATGGCATTTACCGCTTCTGCGCTCTCCTTTATGTTTGAAAACTTGAAGAAGCCCATTATTGTGACAGGGTCACAAATACCACTGGAAGCCCTACGTTCCGACGGGCAAACCAACCTGCTTAATGCGCTTTATTTAGCGGCAAACTACCCGATCAACGAAGTGGGATTATTCTTCAATAACAAACTGTATCGCGGTAACCGCACAGTAAAAGCGCATGCTGATGGTTTCGAAGCGTTCACTTCGCCAAACTGCTCTCCACTGATGGAAGCCGGTATTCATATCCGTACATTCAATGCCTGCCCTGCACCGATTGGCATTGGGGAATTAAAAACTCATCGCATTACCCCGCAACCTATTGGAGTTGTCACGCTCTACCCTGGATTATCCATTGAAATCGTAAGAAATATTCTTCAACAGCCGGTTAAAGCGCTAATCTTGCGCTCTTACGGTGTCGGTAATGCTCCTCAGCAACCCGAGCTTTTACGCATCCTTCGTGAAGCAACTTCTCGCGGCATTATTGTCGTCAACCTCACCCAATGTATTTCTGGGCGTGTAAATATGGAAGGTTACGCCACAGGACATGCATTAGCAGAATCTGGAGTGATCAGTGGTTTTGATATGACTTTTGAAGCCGCATTGAGTAAATTACATTACTTACTAAGCCAAGATTATACCTCTGAGCTTATTCGAGAATTAATGCAAAATAACCTGCGTGGTGAATTAAGCTACGCTGATGAATAAGCTATAACCTACTGAGAAGAAAGATGAAATCAGCATTACTGTTAGTAGACTTACAAAATGATTTTTGTACTGGTGGTGCTCTCGCTGTAAAACAAAGCGAACAGGTTATTGAAACCGCTAACCAAGTTATTGAGCAATGCCAAAAACAGGGTATCACTGTGATCGCCAGCCAAGATTGGCATCCAGAAAACCATCTCAGTTTTGCCGTGAACTCTGGCCAGCCTATTGGTGCCCTTGGTGAACTTAATGGATTGCCACAGGTTTGGTGGCCAGTTCACTGCGTGCAAGGCTCCCATGGCGCTGATTTTCATCCAGAGCTTAATCACCAAGCTATTCAAAAGGTATTTACTAAAGGTGAAAATCCGCAAGTCGATAGCTACAGTGCCTTTTTTGATAATGACAGAGTCAGTCAAACAGAGCTGCATACATGGCTTCAGCAACAACAAATCAGCCATTTAATGATTATGGGCATTGCGACGGACTATTGTGTGAAGTTTACTGTACTGGACGCACTGAGGCTGGGCTATCGTGTTGATGTGCTAACGGATGGGTGCCGTGGCGTTAATTTAGCCCCTGAAGATAGCCAGAAGGCTTTAGCGGAAATGCAGAGTGCGGGGGCTAGTCTAATCACATCATCCCGCTAGAATGCTGTAGTAACTAGCCATGATATAGGTTTGAAATTCGCCCCGTTAGCTGACGGGGCGATATACTGACTTAGTCGTTATCCTGCGGTTTCAATGTCGCAAGTCTATCCCCTTGGAAAAGCGCTTTTAACTCTTGCTTGCTCTTCATGGTAATTTGACCGTCAGTACCGACCGTCATGTGTTCCGCATCATGGTTATGGCGTGACTGCCATAGCATCACCATCTGCAAAGTATTTTCTTTCTGCTCTGGCGTTAATGCCACACCATCTGGCCATTTACCTAACTCCACTGCAGTCACTAAACGCTGGTAAATTTCAGGGGTCATGACAGACAGTAATTGATCTATTTGTTGTGCATCCATTTCTACGCTCACGTTACGCCTCATCACATCAATCTAGTGGCAATCTCGATAATTATTCTTGCGGTGTTATATCTATAGTGTATTTTGAATAACTAGCTGAATCGTTATTGCCAAATGTATTTTGACACTTCAGCAAGCTTCAGCACGTTATCCTAGGGTCTTTTCACCCGTTTGGTCATCCGTAAAACTTAGCGATGCTGAATTTATGCAGTAACGCTGTCCTGTTGGTTGTGGGCCATCAGGAAATACATGCCCAAGATGCGCATTGCAATTACCACAACGCACTTCTATTCGATGCATACCGTGAGAAAAATCTTCGATAAATTTTATCAAACTTTCATCAATCGGTTGAAAGAAACTCGGCCATCCGCAGCCTGCATCAAATTTGGTCTCAGAAAGGAATAAAGGGGTTCCACAACAGAGGCATTCATACACGCCATCTTTACGGTTATGCAATAATTGGCCGCTAAACGGGGGCTCTGTGCCAGCGTGTTGTGTAACATGCAGCTGGACTTGGTTAAGCTTTGATAAATCAATAGCTTGCTTATCTTTATTCGACATTGATTACCTACTTTTTTTCAAAAAGATGCGCATTAAAGCGATTTTGCATCCATTTCAAGCAACAAAAACTTAACAACGCTCAGTTAAAAACTATTCTAGACTATTAAGGTTAGAACTTTACGGTTTGATTTGTGATGAGCCTCACATATATCACTGATGGATGGTTTCATTATGCTGAACAATCCCGATAATACGTGCGGCTGTATTTGCTGCTGAAGTGACTGACAAATATGCAGATAGTGGTATCAGAATTGATTTTTTTCAATAATTGACACGATTCCGCTTGACGGCTGGCAAGGTTTTGGTAACTTTAAGTACATCTTAATTCACGAAATAAAATAGCTGGTGGAAATACTATGACTATCAAAGTAGGTATTAATGGTTTTGGTCGTATCGGCCGTATCGTTTTCCGTGCTGCACAAGAGCGTTCTGACATCGAAATCGTTGCTATCAACGACCTACTCGATGCAGAGTACATGGCATACATGTTGAAATACGACTCAACTCACGGTCGTTTCAACGGTACTGTTGAAGTTAAAGATGGTCACTTAGTTGTTAACGGTAAAAAAATCCGTGTTACAGCAGAGAAAGATCCTGCGAACCTGAAATGGAACGAAGTCGGTGTTGATGTTGTTGCTGAAGCAACAGGTATCTTCCTGACTGACGAGACTGCTCGTAAACACATCCAAGCAGGCGCGAAGAAAGTTGTGTTAACTGGTCCTTCTAAAGATGACACTCCAATGTTCGTTATGGGCGTTAACCACAAAGCTTACGCAGGCCAAGAAATCGTTTCTAACGCATCTTGCACAACTAACTGCTTAGCTCCACTGGCTAAAGTTATCAACGACAAATTTGGTATCGTTGAAGGTCTGATGACCACTGTTCACGCAACCACAGCAACTCAAAAAACTGTTGATGGTCCATCTCACAAAGACTGGCGTGGTGGTCGTGGTGCTTCTCAGAACATCATCCCATCTTCAACTGGTGCTGCTAAAGCTGTAGGTAAAGTTATTCCTGAGCTGAACGGTAAACTGACTGGTATGTCTTTCCGTGTTCCAACTCCTAACGTTTCTGTTGTTGACCTGACTGCACGTCTGGCGAAACCAGCAACTTACGCACAAATCTGCGACGCTATTAAAGAAGCTGCAGAAGGCGAACTGAAAGGCGTTCTGGGTTACACTGAAGACGACGTTGTATCTACCGATTTCAACGGCGAAAAACTGACTTCAGTATTTGATGCTAAAGCAGGTATCGCTCTGAACGATAACTTTGTGAAACTGGTTTCTTGGTATGACAACGAAACTGGCTACTCTAACAAAGTTCTAGACCTGATCGCTCACATCTCTAAATAAGCGTTGTTAAGTAATCAGTGTGACTGAGCCGCCTTTTGGCGGCTCTTTTGTATCTTTCATACATTCAAAATTAAAGCCCAGCTCAATATACTCCAAGCTGCGTCCCCCGCTTCATTCAATGCCGCTTGCAGTATCGTGAGTTTGTTATATTGTTATTTCTAGTTACTGCCCTATTTATAGGCGCTGCTCTATTTATAGTCGCTGATTTAGGTCGTGATGATGGACCAACAACCACAGGCGCAAGACAATGCATGATAAAATTTTTGCTTTACCTGTTATCAAACAAATTTCCCCTTACATTACCCAACGTCAACTTGGGGATTTACCACTGATCGTCATTTCGCATCCAAAAGTGCGTGGTGCCGTGAGCTTGCAAGGTGCCCACTTAATTGACTGGCAACCCGCAGGTCAAAAACCCTGTCTTTGGCTAAGTCCCGAAAGTGCATTTAAAGAAGGGGTTGCCATTCGTGGTGGTATTCCTATTTGCTGGCCATGGTTTGGTCCTGTAAACAGCCCTAGTCACGGATTCGCCCGTATTTTACCTTGGCAATTTACGGCTCATAATGAGCATGATTGTGGTGTGATCCTCACCTTTACCCTGACGGACAACGAATACACCCGCAAATTATGGCCTCATGAGTTCACGCTGATTTTACGTATGAAGCTCGGGGAAACCTGCGAGCTTGAGTTAGAAAGTTATGGTGACTTCGAGGCTACCGCTGCATTACACAGCTATTTCAATATCAGTGATATCCAGAAAGCCACCGTTTATGGTCTTGGTGGACATTACATTGATAAAGTGGCTGACAGAGAAGCCTATATTTCAGAGCCGCTGAAATTTAATAAGCACACTGACCGCATATATACCGAGCCGGAAGAATACAGCTTATTGCGTGATGATGGCTGGAATCGCACCATTGAGTTACATCATTATCATCACAGTGATGTGGTGTGCTGGAACCCTTGGGCAGAATTATCGTGTAGCATGCAGGATATGCCTAATAATGGTTACAAACAGATGGTTTGTGTAGAAACAGCTCGCATTCATATGCCAATGAAATCCGAAGCGCAAAACCCTTCTCGCCTTTCTCTCGTGATGGTATGCCGCGAAAATAAACCGCAGCCACAGCAAGAACAATAAACATAAAACCAAACGTAAAATAAGTGTAAGAATAAATGCAAAAATATAACCCCAAAACAGCCTAGCCATTTTGGGGTTTTTTATTCTATTCCAGTGTATGAATTAGAAGGTGTAAGTCACACCGCTCCACATAATCGCCGAATAAGATTTATTGACCATTGGGCTGTCTTTTACTTCACTAGACAGTTTATCAACACGGCCCAGTGCAAACAGAGACCAGCTGTCTGTCATTTTGTAATTAGCTGACAGCTCCACATACGGTGTCCAGCTTGAGTTTGGTTCATAACGCTTTAATCCGCTGTTGGCAGATTCTTTGGATGTCACACCGAACTCATAACGGTTCAGTTTCGCGCTATCCCACTTGATACCTACACCTGGCGTTAAAGACCAGTTATCACCTTTAAATGCATACAGGTAAGCTGCTTCTGCACGCATCCCTTCGCTTTCCCATAACATGTCGAGAGAGCCATTGAAACGCAATGTACCCCAGTCAGCATTATGACGGTAAGTAAAGCCACCCATCACAGTATCGCGACGACGATCCAGCTTACGCATGTCAGCATCATCATTATCTTTTGGTTTAAAGAAATGTGGGTAGTAGTATGCATCTAAAGACAACTGGTCAACTTTATCATTCCATAGGTAATAACCTACAGCCAAAGTACGGAAGTAAAAATTTTCACTTTCATAATTTACAACGGGAACAGGCGAAATATAGTCGCTCGTTTTGATGCCTTTATACGGTGTTGCTTGCGCTAATACAGAGCCTCCAACAGACCAAGTTCCAGCAAACGCAGCACTTGAAGCCGCACTTAACGCAATGGCAAGTGAGGTTATTTTGATTGTTTTAGACATTTTAAATTAAACCCAAATTATTCAGATGAAGTTAACAATAAACAATGAATAACGTGGGAAATTTCACCCACGTTAATGAGATGGTTCACATTTAAAGCTAAATTCCCTTAATTGTCTATCTTTCTCAACAAAGAATCTATGCCAAGTGAATGAATCGAGATGCTTTTTTATTAAAAATCAATAGGTACTCGACGTGCTAGCGCACATAATAATTCGTAACCGATTGTGCCCGCCGACTGTGCCACATCATCAACAGGTAAGTTCTCGCCCCACAACTCTACTTGAGAGCCAATAGCCGCTTCAGGACAGTCACTAATATCGATCGTTAGCATATCCATAGAAACAGCACCTAACAACGCACAACGCTGTCCGTGACACCAAACTGGCGTTCCAGTTGGCGCATGACGAGGATAGCCATCAGCATAACCACAAGCGACCGTCGCGATACGCATCGGTTTTCCTGACGTAAACCTGCTACCGTAACCAATGGATTGACCTGCTTCAATATCATGGACTGCAATAATTTCAGATTGTAACGTCATCACCGCTTTTAAACCATATTCAGCAATATCGCCCCATTTGCCACTCGGAGACGCACCATACAGCACAATCCCAGCACGAACCCAATCATAATGAGTATTTTTATGCCATAAAACTGCACCCGAATTTGCAATGCAAGTCGGCAGTGATAACGGTGAAAATTGCTGGATTTTCGCTAACGGCACTTGTGTTCCTTCTACCAAATCTGAATTTGCAAAATGGCTCATTAGTGTCACATCAGCGACATTTTCCATTTGGTTCAGTTGAGACACAATATCCGCATACTCATCTACCGAAAAACCTAGGCGATTCATTCCACTATTGAGCTTAATATACACAGAAATAGGTTTGCTTAGTGGAGCTTGCTCAATGGCAGCTAACTGCCAGCGACTGTGTACGCTGGTTGTTAACTGATACTGGTCAATAACGGCCAAATCATCGGCTTGGAAGAAACCTTCCAATAATAAAATTGGTCCCTTCCACCCTTCATTTCGCAATAAAATGGCTTCATGGAGATCTAAAACGGCAAAACCATCAGAATCTTTTAGTCCACGCCAAATTCGTTTAATACCATGACCATAACCATCTGCTTTCATGACTGACCAGATCTTCGCTTGACCAATTTTCTGGCGGATCACTGCTAAATTATGCTCTAAATTATGTTGATGAATGACAGCACGAATTGGGCGTGGCATTGCGATTCCTTATTATTGATATTTTGCGTCGCTCAATTAACGCGCAGGCGATAAATGACCAGTACTGACTAATTTCGTATTAAAACCATCGGTATACCTAAATACCGATAAATCATCCGCCGCGATGTCTGGCGTATTCCCTGAAATTAAGTCAGCCAACAATTTGCCAGAGCCGCAAGCCATTGTCCAACCTAAGGTTCCATGTCCCGTATTCAAATATAAATTGCTAAATTCTGTCGGTCCGACAATAGGGGTGCCATCTGGTGTCATTGGACGCAATCCTGTCCAAAATTGCGCTTGGCTAATATCGCCACCACCTTGGTAAAGGTCTTGCACTACCATTTTCAGGGTTTCACAACGTTTTTTCAGTACATCAAGATTAAAACCAACCACTTCCGCCATTCCCCCGACGCGAATACGCTGATCAAAGCGTGTCACTGCAATTTTGTAAGTTTCATCCAACACTGTAGAAACAGGGGCGCGTGATTCATCGATGATTGGCATCGTCAATGAGTAACCTTTCAGAGGGTAAACCGGAATTTTCACCAATTGCTGCAATATCTGTGTGGAATATGACCCCATGGCAACGACATATTGATCCGCCAGCAAAATCTCGCCGTCGACCTTAATGCCGCTAATGCGCTTACCATCCGTTAAAATTTGCTCCACATGACAACCAAAACGGAATGTTACCCCGGCTTGCTCCGCCATTTTTGCCAGTTTTTTAGTAAATTGCTGGCAATCCCCCGTTTCATCGTTTGGTAAGCGTAGCCCCCCTGTCAGCTTATGTTTTACAAAAGCCAATGCAGGCTCAGCCGTAATGAGCTGTTCTGAGGTCAGTAATTCGTATGGCACACCTTCTTGCTGTAAAACCGCAATATCATTGGCAGCATTATCAAACTGTTTTGCGGTTCTAAACAACTGTAACGTACCGCCTTGGCGACCTTCATAGCCAATACCAGTATCTGCTCTAAGTTGGCGTATACAATCACGACTATATTCTGCGATTCGCACCATACGGCTTTTGTTCATGGTGTAGTGCTGCATGTCGCAGTTTTTCAGCATTTGCCACATCCAACGCAATTGGAACAGGCTACCGTCGGGTTTGATCGCTAAAGGAGCATGTTTTTCAAACATCCATTTTACGGCTTTAAGAGGTATCCCCGGCGCCCCCCAAGGGGTTGCATATCCTGGAGAAATTTGTCCAGCATTTCCTGCACTGGTTTCTTCAGCCACATCAAGCTGTCTATCAATGACGCAAACTTCATGCCCTTCTTGTGCTAGATACCACGCAGTGGTAACACCAATAACGCCAGCACCTAAAACGAGAACTTTCATAGAACCCCTCAAGAGAACAAAATGGAATTACTGTTAGCATAATATTCTAGTTTTTATTTTCCAATACAGTTGATTAACATTTTTAACAAAAAAGACAATAAAGCTGATTAAGCGCCTTTTAAATTTGCAATGCAGCTTATTATTTCAGGTTAAAAATCCTCGAAAAAATATATCCAATTGAATTGGATACAATTAATTTAAAGACCACTTCCAAAAAAAAATAAAATTCAATATTTTGTGCTTTAATTTGAGTGCAATATATTATGTGCCAATTTAATTAACTTCATGGTCACTTCACTTAATACTGAAAAGTTATAATTCTCTAGGTTATTCAACTGAAATATCTGTAGTGATTGATATTCCTATCCAACATAAATTCAAAAAGTTAATTAAAGGGGGTAGCAACATGATGAGAAAGATCTTTTCTGTAGGACGATTAATGGGGATAGGTGCTATTTTGTTTTTATTCGCTCATATGAGTTTTGCAGCAGTGCTTTGTGACCCTGTAGGAAAAATACGTATTGAGATAGATGGAGACAATGTCTGTTTTAGCACAACCCGCATACCTGAATGTCCAATTTATGCATTACCAGCAACCACAAGTAGATTAAAAGTAGGTTTCCACTGTCTAATAAATGATGACTCTATAAATTTGTCAGATGATAATTTTATAGATAGGGTGGTTAAAGAATTATCAAACAAAGAAATCGATCATTACAACATCGTTACGATAGATGACTCCTGCACTTGCTTACTAAATTAATATTTGGAATATGACTAATAGCAATAAAAAAGCCAGCGCTAAGCACTGGCTCTTATCGGAAAAGAAGTAATGAATTAAATATTATTTGCGAGATCAGATGGCATATTGCTTTGCATATTGTGCCAGATTACCCCGCTATCTTTACCATAGTTTCTGACGCAATCCATAATACGGTCATAAGCTTGCTCGCGACATAAATTGCTTAGCTGTTGATAAAAGCTTAACGCTAAACGACGCGCTTCAGGGTTAGAGAAATAATAACGCCCAACACGGGTGTATAACCCTCGTAATCCATTAATAATTAAGCCGTAGATTGGGTTGCCTGATGCAAATGCCAGACCACGGAAAATATTGTAATCCAAATCGCTAAATGCATCCGAATTGTCTTCAACCTTATCTTTACCCGATAACACTTCTAATGAGGCTTCCGGATCATTACGAAATGCTGTACGAATAAAAATAGCAGCGATATTAGTACGTACTGCCAATAAGTTATCAATTAGCTGAGGCACGCGGTCGTGATCAAGCTTTGCCAGCGTTTCCAGAATATTTAATCCTGACGTTTCCCAGTAGTTATTGACCTTGGTTGGCTTACCATGTTGAATAGTTAACCACCCGTCACGGGCTAAACGCTGTAAAACTTCACGTAATGTCGTACGGGTTACGCCGATTAATTCAGATAGCTCACGCTCCGCGGGTAAGATAGATCCTGGAGGAAAACGATTGTTCCAAATACTCTCAATAATATACTCTTCCGCAAAACCTGCCGGACTTTGAGCTTTAATAACCATATTTTTATTATTCCAAACATTTTTAGACGGACTACGCGAAAGCATACCAGATTGTCACAATCTGAGATAGTTAGCTTTCCAATAAACCGTAGGTGAATCGTAAAAACCCCATATAATTAATGGATTATCTATTAGCAAATAAGCTTAAATTCTATAAAAGATAAGAGTAGTATGTAACGCGCTGTCACACAACACCAGTTAAAGAGGATTAAAAATCATAATGGATTTTAGTTTAAGAAGAGCATTCTTGAAGAATTTTTTGGGAAATTCTCCAGATTGGTACAAACTTGCTATCATTTTGTTCTTAATAATAAACCCAATTGTTTTCTACTTTGTTAACCCGTTTATCGCCGGTTGGTTACTCGTCATTGAATTTATTTTCACCTTGGCGATGGCACTAAAATGCTACCCATTACAACCTGGTGGTCTATTAGCCATTGAAGCTGTGCTAATTGGTATGACTTCTCCTGCACAGATTTCTCATGAAATCAGTAATAACCTTGAAGTAGTTCTGTTACTGATCTTTATGGTAGCTGGCATCTACTTTATGAAGCAACTTCTGTTATTTGTGTTTACGAAGCTGTTAATAAACGTCCGTTCTAAACGAATTTTAGCGTTGTCATTTTGCTTAGCAAGTGCGTTTTTATCCGCTTTTTTAGATGCTTTAACCGTCATTGCTGTGGTCATTAGCGTTTCTATTGGTTTCTACTCTATTTACCATCAATATGCATCTAGCCAACCTAGCAATACGGATCTACAAAATGATTCCTTCATTGATACGGTTGAGAAAAAGCAGACGCTGGAACAGTTCCGTGCGTTCTTACGTAGCCTAATGATGCATGCGGGTATCGGTACTGCCCTTGGCGGCGTAATGACCATGGTGGGTGAACCACAAAACCTGATCATCGCAAAACATGTTGAGTGGGATTTTATTACCTTCTATCTGCGGATGGCGCCTGTCACTATCCCCGTTTTCTTATGTGGGCTGGTAGTCTGCTTCCTCGTTGAGAAGTTCAAAGTATTTGGGTACGGGGCTGAATTGCCCGATACCGTGCGCCAAGTATTAACCGAACACGATAAAAAAATGAGTGCTAAACGCAGTAAAAAAGAGCAAGCACAGCTTATCGTTCAAGGCCTTATCGGTATTTGGCTAATTCTCGCGCTGGCATTTCACCTTGCCGAAGTGGGTCTGATTGGTCTGTCCGTAATCATTCTTGCCACGACATTCTGTGGGATCACTGAGGAACACGCACTCGGGAAAGCCTTTGAAGAAGCCTTGCCGTTTACTGCCCTACTGACGGTCTTTTTCAGCGTTGTCGCCGTGATCATTGATCAGCAGCTATTTACGCCATTTATTCAGTATGTACTGCAATCCTCTGAATCATCGCAACTGTCCCTATTCTATCTGTTTAACGGGTTGCTCTCTGCGGTATCAGATAACGTGTTTGTCGGTACCGTGTATATTACTGAAGCATTGAAAGCCGCTAACGCAGGCTTAATTTCAGCCGAGCAATATCAGCACTTAGCGGTCGCCATTAACACCGGAACAAACTTACCGTCGGTTGCAACGCCAAATGGACAAGCCGCCTTCTTGTTCCTGTTAACCTCAGCACTGTCTCCGCTGATTCGTCTGTCTTACGGTCGAATGGTGTGGATGGCATTACCATTTACGGTTGTAATGACAATCGTCGGTCTGTTAGGTGTTGAGCTATGGCTTATCCCATTAACTGATTGGATGGAAAGCTTAGGGTTAATTTCTATTCCACGTTGATCAATATTGATTGTTCAGATTCTGGATTTAAAGCCGCATATTTATGCGGCTGAGGTTGATGACAAAGAGGGATAAAAGCGTGGTTTTTCCCTCTTTGTGTTATCAGGCGAAAATCAATAAATTGATTTTCCTCGTTAATATTACAACCCAAAAGAGCCACTTCCAAACCTGATGGGCTTGGAAATGGTCTGAGCCGCATATTTATGCGGCTTTTTTTTGTAATAAAACGTAAAAACTAAGCTAATCTTATTCTAATCTGATTTTGCTGCTTTTTTTATCACCCAGATAGAGGCAAAATAAGCCGATTATTGATGAAGGGAATTTATTATGTTCAGATTTTTTAATTACTGTTCTCAAGGACGGTCAGCCTGGCTACTTATGGCATTCACTGCTTTTATGCTTGAATGTGCCGCTCTGTATTTCCAACATATTATGAAACTGCAACCTTGTGTAATGTGTATCTATGAACGCGTTGCATTGATGGGAATTATTGCGGCCGGTTTAATCGGAGCGATTGCACCGAAAAGCACCGTCGTTAAAGTGATTGCGATTGTGGTTTGGCTGTATGCGGGTTGGCGTGGATTAGACCTTTCATGGGAACATACCATGCTGCAACTATACCCATCTCCGTTTGCATCGTGTGATTTCTTTGTTAATTTCCCAGACTGGTTACCACTTCAAGAATGGGTACCTTCTGTGTTTGAAGCGACAGGTGATTGTGCGGTTAGACAGTGGGCATTCTTAGGGTTAGACATGCCGCAGTGGTTAGTCGGTATTTTTGCAGCTTACATCTTAGTTGGCATCATCGTTGCGATCAGCCTCTTCTTCCCAAGCAAAAAATAGCCTTTCTTTTTCGCCCATCAACTGTGCTTGATGGGCGATTCAAATCATTAGCTCACAAAAATACTTAGATACACGCCCCGCTACGGATTGCCGAAACGGCACAACGACGCCCATTTGCAAATTGGCAAACTGGGGTCTTTTCACCATTGAGTTCTAAATTCAGTGAAGGCAGCCCACCAGCAGAAGTACATGCCTCTTGAGCACCGGGACCTAAATTCACCACTTGCTGAGCATATTGAGAACCGGACGTTTCTGCTCTTGTCATTTTACTGTTATCAGGGCTACTGCACGCTGAAAGTAAAATGGATAATACGGTAGCTGAACCCATTGCCACGACTGTTTTTAACAGCGCCTGACCTTTCCTTTTCATTCTCTTTCTCCGATAGTATCAGCGCTGTTTTGAGTCCCACTATGTTTTGAATCTCATTAATGGGTACCACTTTTAGAAAACAGGTTGATGACTAATACACCAATGATAATTAATAGCATACCAATAATTGCGGGTAAATCGAGTTTTTGGTTATAAATATAGATAGCCGCCACAGAAACCAACACAATTCCCAATCCTGACCAAATAGCATACGCAATCCCCAGTGGCATCACCTTCACGACTTGGGAAAGCCCCCAGAAAGAGACTGCATAACCAATAATAACCACTAAAGAGGGCCAAAAACGGCTAAAACCATCTGATGCTTTTAATGTTGTAGTCGCAATCACTTCCGCAATAATGGACATTAATAAGAAGCTCAATCCTTTCATCGTTCACCTTTCTCTATTTTTTAGCCTAAAATTTGGCAGAAATTTAACACACAAAAAAGCACCGCACTAACCTTTAATTAGTACAGTGCCAAATGAATAAATCTAGCTTAATAATTAGCAGCAGTTGACTGTTTTTCTGCAAAAGCTGAGCGATAGCGGGTATAGATAAACACACACCAAGCAAGTGCTAAAAGGCTGATAATTGCCCCCACATACCCAATATTGGTCATTCCCATATGGGTAATCACTTGGTTCCCTAATAATGCCCCAGCACCAATTCCAATATTAAATAACCCAGAGAAAATCGACATCGCGACATCGGTCGCATCTGGCGCTAAATCCAATACTTTTACTTGGATCCCAAGGCTAATACACATGATCGCCATACCCCAGAATATACAGGTACCAATCAACGTCCAAACATCGCCACTTAGTGGCATAAATAACACTAAACAAAGCGTCAGTAAGGTCATCGATACAGGTAAGAATGAGAGCGTAAAGCGGCTACTGTAGCGGCTAAACAAGACGCTACCAAAAATACCAGCCCCACCAAAAATTAATAATAACAGTGTGGCAAAATTTTGGCTCTGTAAGGCAATATCACGTACAAACGGTTCAATATAGCTATACGCAGTAAAATGAGCCGTAATGACGACGGTGATTAACACAAAGACACCCATCAATGCGGGACGTTTAAACAGAACCGGTAGGCTTTTTAATGAACCGGAATGTTCGCTCGGTAAACGTGGTAAAAAGCGTAATAACGCAATCAGGGTTAATAACGCAAGTACGCCGATACACAAAAATGTTACTCGCCAGCCCATCCATTGCCCAATCACTCGCCCTAACGGTAATCCCAACACGGTTGCCAGTGCCGTTCCCGTTGCGAGCAAGCTCAATGCTTGCGCTTTTTTACCCGCAGGCGCGACGCGGATCGCCAATGATGCGGTAATCGACCAGAAAACTGCGTGAGATAATGCGATACCAATACGTGCGATAATCAGCACTTCAAAATTCCACGCAATCCCACATAGAATATGGCTGAGAATAAAGACAACAAACAAAATTCCCAGTAATTTTCGCCGCTCAAATTTCCCCGTCATCAGCATTAATGGCAGAGACATCACCGCGACAACCCACGCATAAATGGTGATCATCAGCCCCGTATGGGCAACGGTCATATCAAAACTTTCAGCAATATCACTCAGTAATGCGACGGGAACAAATTCGGTGGTATTAAAGACAAAAGCCGCAACGGAAAGCGCCAATACACGGATCCATGCAGTGCTTCGAGAAACCTGGGACATGGTTTACGACATCCTGTTGATGATAATTAAGGTAAAGAACAACCTTTAGTACATTTTTGTGAATAATATCACATTCTCCATTCATCTTTAAAGGATTGAAAATTATCATGTTCACACTATTTTTTCATAGAGAAACAGTTATATCCCTTTAATTTTCATGTCAGTTTGAAAAGCGACAGAATCATTTCTTCTATGCTACAATCTGCAAATTACTTTTTATTCTTACAGGAATTCCTAAATGAAAACCCATTTTCCAACTGAGCCAGACGTAAACGCATTAGCAGACGAAGTAACTTGTTTAAAAAATCTTGTTACTCATATGCTTAAAGCTATCGGTCAGGCTGATGCGGGTAAAATTCTGATCAAAATGCAACGCGAAGTCGCTTCGATGGAAGATGAGAAGCAAGCTGAGACTTACAAAAACATTTTAGAACAAATCAAGACAGGTTATCGCCAATAAGAGCTTTAGCGATAAATGCGATTCTAAGCGCTAACTCAAAACAGCGAACTAAAGTGCACAAAAACCTAAGTTTCGTTCACTAGGATCCTTTATCTTTGATCTCGAATTAAACCATTCTTTATTCATTTAGCTCCCCCTTCAGATCCCTATGAAGGGGGCTTTTTTTTGCCTCTAATTTACTGTTTTATAAATGGATTTATAAGACAACATCCACATATCATCCATGATGTAACCCACCTTTAATTTTAGCCCCTCTTCATGAGGGGCTAAAATTACTTTATTGTCACAAAGAGGCAATCTGATACTTTGAAGAATATTAAAAATATTGATTATTCCAACTTAATCATTACGTTCTGCTACGTTTCCTTGCTTTTTTTAATTTTCTTTGAGCTTTATTCTTTTCTGTACTCTTTTTTTTATCATACTCTTTTTTTAAGTCACTCATTTTGTAAGACCAGTCAATGAGATTATCAGGGTATTGTTGATCAAATATAATTCTAGTCTCATAACCAATACCGATGAAACTACTTTCATTTTCTACGCATGAAGCAATACCTTTCCCATTAATGGAAAGCATATTTGTTGTATCAATTATTTCTGGAGGAAAATTCAAAATCTTATAAAGTTTCGGATATTTTTTGTTTGCTCTATCTACAAATAGCTTTTGATCAAAACAAAGTACTACAATTAAATTACCATCAATGATATCCAAGAGTAATTTATCTGGTAAATTGAGACTAAAGAACGGGCGAGATAGCGGATCAGAAAAGCTATCCAGTATATTGAAAATTCTACCGGAAATCTTACACCCATCCATCCACCCATTAAACCCTATAAATCCCATGTTGGCATTACTATATGCACCAATAAATAGACATTCATTAATGTCGGTAATAGCCCATGATTTTCCATTATAGACCTTATTCCAGAGTCCTATTATTTTATCTGTGTAAAAATCAGGTTGAAAATTTTTATCTAATATTTTGACTGGGGACTGAAATAAGTTGTCAAATCCAGAGCCTGTACTGATAGCTTCGATGACATTTCGCCCCCTTTCTACCTGACGTTTGGTTCTTTGGTAGTGTTTAAGATCTTTCTTATCAAACCCTTTAGTATATTCCTCTTCAAAATGATTACATTCACTCATAACTGCAAATTTAGCAGCCTTGGAAAACTCAATGTTTTTTTTCCCACTCTTAAGCTCTATTAGAGCAATACCTTTATTAGGAATCAATGCAAGTAAATCACCAGTATGTACAAATGTCGTTATGTCAGTAATTATAGCAATCGCCATTGGGTCAGCATTGATTTCATTTGCACTCGCCATTGAATCATTTATATTAAACGCTGACAAATTATCTGGATTTCCATTTATTGGAAGCCGTCTTATGGCCGAGTGCTCATTATTTAGTAACATCCATACTATTGAATCAATGCATTTACGTAGAATAATTATCTCTGACTTAATATTTTTAACATTCCTTATACATTGATTTTTCGTTTCATAGTCTTTACTTGAATGAGCTAATTTTTTTTCTTTTTCCAGCTCTTGAATACGGGCAAGCTTAACTATCAACTCATCAGCAATTATCTGTTGAGCTTGTTTCCATCCACTTAGTAAACGTTTAAAATCTTCTATAGGCTCTATTTTTATATTTTTTGAATTATCATCAACTCCATGCCTAATTAACACCATTAGTTTTTTTATAAGCTCTTTGAATTCTGGAGAGCACCACTCCCATAAATTAATAAACGGTCTATACTTCCGTTTCATATCTTCTTTATTTTCGTTTGAATCTACCATATTACTTATTCCTTGTATGACCTATCTAGTATGTAACAAGACTGAATCCACTTTCGTAGGCTTAACAATAAATCGTGAAACGGATTCATGGCTGATGAATGTTGCACTGCAATTAACATTCTGGCACTGATTGTGGTTTTCTTTGGTTTCGTTAGTGATATAACGTGAAGTACGAATACGGGCAAGCTCGCCGCAAAGAGGACATTTCATCATGATTCGGTTACCTTTTTCATGATGTTGATATTACATATATTGTACTGACACTTTATACAGTAGTCATTACTTTTTCTTTATTTTTCATTCACTCATTTCAAGACTTGATACTTTGACTTCAAGCTCAAGTGATGATGTGTACCCACTGTCATTTAATGAGTGAGAAACTCGCGTTAATATCCACTCTGCGCCATCAATTTCAGGCTTAAATCCCTGCACCTTAACTGGCATTTCGGGGTAGACATCAGCCCTCCCTTTTGCAAGCTGTATTGAAAATGAAGCAACTCCACGCTGCATCTTTTCCCATGCTGCCTTTGCGGCCCGTTCCGCGTTACTCTTGTTCGCGTATGTATGCGAAAGCGTTAACGTGTTCCCCTCTTCGCCGACAAGATAATCACCTTGTGGCTCATCCGCTTTAGTTTTAGCCGGCTCATCCTTTTTTGCCGACTCTTTCTTTTTAGTTTTTCGCTTACGCTTTACTTTGACTTCATCTTTTTGTTTTGGCTTCCGTGTATTTAGCCAACTTGCGACTACGCCGGTATATGCCCCTCGATCAGCGAGTGTAAACCGGTAACTATCCCCAATCTCTCGCGTTAACAGCAAAGGCGGTATAGGCTTTCCGCTTGCCGTTTTTCCACTCCCCTGCGGCATAAATAATAACTGACCATTTTTAATGGCAGCGATAGCCCCCTCTTGCTGCCCTAACCTTGCTAAAAAAGAGCCGTCTGACTCGTTGGTTTGGTCAATGTGTTTAAGCTTGATTTTCGCTAACTGACTCTCAATAACTGGCCCCACATTGTTACGCGCAGCGATTGTTTTGATAATGTCGCCCAATGTTTTATCGTGATATGACATTTCACGCTTAACATTGAGCGTCGATCTAAAATCCGCACTGCGGCCACGAATAGCAATTTTATCCGGTGCTCCGCTGTATTCAATTTCATCAACCGTGAATTTCCCTTTAAAAATTAACGGCTCATTTTTCCAACCTAGATGAATTGATAATTCCTCACCCCGCTTAGGTAGCATCATTTTTCCGTCGGCATCATCGATTTCGATATCAAGTTGGTCGGCTTCAAATCCGCGATTATCAGTTAGATTCAGCGAGATTAATCGCCCTTGTAGTCGCTCGTTGATATTCACCGTTCCGGCGGTAATGATATATTGTGGTACCGACTCAAAGCCAGTCAGAAAAAAATCACTCACCCTAACATTCCCCCAATACCATTACTGACCGCATCCATGACAGAATTTAATTGCTCATTAAGATTACCGAACATCTCAGAGAGTGACTCATCAACCCGCTTTATTGTTAGCGTAAACTCAATTTTTCTGGCTGCGCTATCTTCAAAAAAATCGCTTTTGTTCTCGCTTAAGCTTTCAATGACATACATCCCGTAAATAGTGCCATCACCACCAATAAACGACCATGCCTTGCCCGTCTCAGCCATAATCTGTAAGGCTAACAGCGAAAACTTCCCGCCAGTTAATTCAGGGTATAACGTACCTGACAAAGTAATCGGATCATTCGATGGCCCCAAAAACTGATAGCTTGGTCGCTTACCGATACGATTGTGATAACCAAATCTGAATTGGTGCTCTCGCTGCATTCCTTGAAATGGGGTTGTTCTCAACTCAAAGACGAACAACCCTAACGCTGCCATTGCCATATTAATAACCCTCGCTATCACGGTATTGGCTACGCTGTGCCGCTTTTTGCTTCCGATAATACGCTTCAATTTGTCGTGCAACTTCCTGCCCAATATCCTGCGCGGATTGGTTCGGTTGCGGATAAATATTAATAATTGGTGCTGGAATTGGCTGACTGGATGGTGCCGTCGATTTAGCCCCTGCATTAACCGCATACGGGTGGATAGGCTTTGCGCTCACCGGCTCGGCTAATGATCTTAATGTCATTGCTGCTGCCATTGCCATGGCTGCCGTATTTCGTCGGCTGGTCACGCGAGCAGGGCCCTCGACAATTTCCGCTCCCCGCTCACCGACAACCCCAAACTGCCCTCGTGGAATAACGCCGCCACTGTCGAACATACCTGCACTTTTCATCCCCGCCTGTAAGACGGTGATTTGATTCATCGCGCGTAAATTTTTAGTTTCATCCGACAGCATCCAATCCGGTAAGAGATCAGTTGCCATTTTTTTAATTTCAGCAAATTGGGCTTTCAGTGACTCCCACTTTTCTAAAATACCATTTTTAAGGCTATCAATAATCTGCCCACCGATTTGCTGGAAATATGCCGGTAGATTAGTGACATCATTAATAATTTCATTCCATTTATCTGAAATGGTCTTTTTAATCAGCGCCCACATGTTAACCGTTGTCGTAACAATGCTATTCCAGTGCTGATAAATAAGCCCAACGATTGTCCAATTGAGAATATACGATTTTAAACCCTCCCAAAATGCGCTAAACACTTTGGTCACGCTTTCCCATAAAGACTGGCTATAGCTCACAATCCCGTTCCATACTTTAATGATGGGATCTATAGTCCATTTCATGATAAATGACTGTATCCAATCCCATGCTGCCGAAAATAGTTGTGAAACAGATGCCCATAGCTTTTTAAAGAATGGAACAATATCATCCCAATATTTGTAAATAAGGTATGCTGCGAGCGCAATCGCCGTAATGATTAAGATGATAGGGTTTGCTAATAACGCTTTTCCCAACATCATAAATGCTGCACTGACCAACTTAATCGGCTTAATCAACAATGATAAGAATCCGCTGCCCTTAATCCCCAATACCGACAAACTAAACTTCGCCATAGCGAGAGGCCCAATCATTGCCGCAATCATTAGCGAAATACCACCGCCCACGGCGAGCACTGCGCCTAGCCCTAACGTGATCAAAGTGATTTGCTTTACTATTTCAGGGTTTTTCTTTGCCCATTCACCAAATTGGCTAATCAACCCCGTCACTTGCTGCGCAATGCTCCTTAGTGGACTATCAGCACCACCAAACACCTGAATACCGACATCTTCATACGCGGACGTTAAGTTTTTCATGTCACCATCAAGCTGATCTGTCATTGTTTTGGCTACTTTTTCGGCTTCACCTTTTGCAGCTTTGATTTCTGCAATCATGGATTGCAGTTGCCCTGAACCCGCTTGATCAGCAAGGACAGATAGTGCTGAGAACGCCTCCTCTCCCGCAATATGTTTGAACAGCCCCGCGCGTTGAGCGGTACCCATTTTCTTGGTTTTTTTATCCAATTCCTCAAGAATGGCGGGAAACTCGCGTAAATTTCCTTTTACATCGCGGGTTTTGATACCCAGCTTTGTGAGTGCTTCGGCGGCTTGTTTTGGCGGCTCAGCTAAACGGCCCAGAATAGATCGCAAACTGGTACCCGCCATTGAGCCTTGAATACCTGCATCACCTAACTTACCGGCTGCAACGGCTGCCGTTTCTAAATCAACCCCTAACCCTGACGCCACCGGTGCAACGTATTTCATGGTATCGCCGAGCATGTTTAAGTTGACGTTAGAGCGTGTAAACGTGGCGACTAACGTGTCGCTCACGCGGTTCATTTCACCGGAATCAAGTTTAAATCCGGTTAAAATGTTAGAGCCGATATCTGCTGTCGTCGCCAAATCAATATCACCGGCTAACGACATTGACAGCGTACCTTTCATGGCATTTTTAATTTGCTCTGGTTTAAACCCTGCCATGGCATAGAATGCTTGCCCTTGTGCCACTTCATTGGCAGTAAATGCCGTGGTCGCACCCAAGTCACGCGCTTGGGTTCTAAGCATCTTATAATCAGCCGAATCTTTATCTAAGCGTGTTAATGCCTGCACTTTTGACATGCCGATTTCAAAGTCATAGCCGGGTGCCAGCACTTTTTTAGCAGCATATCCCATACCTATACCGGTGGCGGTCATTGCCGCCCCCGATCCCGCAATTTTATTTCGCGTATCCATTGCAGATTGATAGCTATTTCTAGCACTCGCCATGCGCCGCTCTTGCTCAGCACTGCGCTTTAATTGCTGTTCTTGCCGTTGTAATTGCTGAGTTGTCCGAGCTATATCGCTGTTTAATCGCCGCTGCGCCTGCCCGAGTTGGTTTGTTGATATGCCACTCGCTTGCAGCTCGCTGCGCTGCCGTTGGACAGATTGCTGTAACTCGCCATATTTATTTTTTAATTGTGAGGCTTCTCGTTGCGCTTTTCTTAACGCATCGGCTTGCTTTCTGGTGGGGTTTTCTGTTGCGCTCAGTTCACGGGCTAACGCTGACGCACGTTGCGTGGCAGCTTGGTAAGCCTGCTGAGTTTCATTGAGTTGTTGTTTTACTTTGCGAAACCCCTCAATCTGTCCAGCCTGTTGATTGAGGGTTTTTAATGCATCACGAGACTGGCGGATAGCTCCCGCCAGTTTTTTGTTAGACTCTTGCGCGCTACGAAATGGCTTTGTCAATTTATCGACAGCATTTAGCACGACTTGTAAACGTAGGTTTTTACTCATCACCGTGTCCGCTTCGTTTGTAAGCGCGATAACGCCATTCTAATAATTCGATGAGACTCATTTCGGCGGTTGCCGACGGTTGCCAATGAAAAATGGTCGCAATATCTGCGACCAAATCATCAACGGTTAATCGTTCTGGTAGTCCGTGCGCATCGAGTTCGGTAGCAAAAAATTAACCACCTCAATCGAAAGCAGCACCAGATCAGCGGGGTTCATTGCCATGATTTCAGGCTTAGTCAGCGAGGGGGAAGTGATACGCGGCAACACTTCTGACATAGACAATACATCCATATCCATCAGCGCTTGCAAACGCACACCACGTAATGCACCGGTGTTCGGCTTACGCACGACGACTTCGGTAAGTTCTGCTTCACCGCGTTTAATGGGTTCATCCAGTTTTACAGTGGCTTGATTTTTCTTCATTTCATCAGTCATTTTATTTTCCATTACAGCCCAATAGCCGCACGTTGTTCAGCAAGACGATCAACACCGTCCACGATTTCAACCATGTTGATGATGTCAATTTCGATAATCGACTCACCACCCCAGATCAATTTGTAATACGTTGATTTAAAGCTGAATTTAACTTGAGTGTTATCACCCTGTTTTGCCGTTCCTGCATCAATCTCAGAAAGGAAGCCGCGTAATTCGACCTCACAGGCTGTCACCTCACCGGTATCTTCTCGTTGATAAGCACCGGCAAAACGTAACGTCACGCCATCAATTTCAGTGATACCCCACTGTTTATAGATTTGCGCTTCCATCCCGCCTAACGTAATTTCGCTATCAAGGGCGCCATCATCTAACCCCATGCGGATATTAACGGCGCCATTCATTCCACCGCCGCGATAGGTTTCTAACTTTCGGGTGATTTTCGGTAATGTCATTTCTTCGACAATGCCGACCCAGTTTTGCCCCTCATTGAAGAGATTCATACTTTTTAATTTACGTGGTAAAGCCATGATTACCCCTTAATCTTTGATGAGAAGTCCATCAAATATCTATCAGTGATACGCTGACGTAATGTGATGTTTTCCGCAGGTGGTACCGGTGTGTAGTCATAATCAATCGCTAACTTACCGTCCTTTAACTCGTCCTTATCATTTGCATCAGGATCAAACCAGCACTCACCACCAAGGAGATAACCATTGCGAGTTAATGAACGCATTTTCGCGTTAATGCCTGAAATGATGAATTTCACCAGCGTTGGTGTCATTGGTTTATCAACTGCCCACATGTGCGCTTCTGCCATCGTGTCAGCAATGATTTGTGCAGTTCGCGTGTAGTTCTCGAATGCAAATAGCGGATCATCGGAGCAAGTGCGAGAACCCCAAAAGCGAAAACCATCCTCACGAATCAGCGTGGTAATATCATTTTCGTTGAGTAAGCCGGCATCAGTGGCAGGGTTTTGCAAATCCCACGAAATATCGGCTGAAATACCTGTTACACCGTTAACACCTACGTTAGATAGCGTCTTATGCCAGCCAGTTTCCTGATCGATTTTTGCACGCAGCCCTAATGCTCGCGCCGTGGCAAAGGCGATAGATTCACCGTTGGCAACTTTGTCCCATGATAAAAAATCAGGGTGGATGATCATTAATTCGCGCTGATTAAAGTTTTTGCGGTAGTCCAATACCTCTGACACCGTTTTACAGCTGTAGGCACTAACATAAGCAAAGGCGCGCAGCTCTTGGGCAACTGCCGCTAATTTGGTCGCAACTGCCTGCGTATCATGACCCGGCACACCGAGAATACGAGGCTTTACGCCGGTATGGTTTTTGGCAGTAAGCAATGCCTGTAAACCTGTTTTTTGTCCTGTATCGGTAGTGCCACCAATAATATTGGAGGTTGTCTCCGCTTCGGATTCACCTTGTTCCACTCGCACAACGACAGTAATCGGAGACGTTTGGTCGCCAATAGCTTCTAACGCATGGGAAAGCGTTCCGGTTTTACCGGCTTTGCCTAATGCACTTTTAATATTAGTAATAAGCACAGGCTTATTAAGTGGAAATACGGTTGCATCAGCATCATCAGCGGTACACACCATGCCGACAATCGCGGTGCTAATAGTTCGAATAGGGCGTGTTCCGTCGTTGACTTCAACAGTACGTACGCCATGATGGTAATCTTGTGCCATAAAAGAAGCTCCTTTTTGTGGTAGCTTCTATGGTGTTATTGATATTTCGTGTTGTCGTGTGATGGGTGTTGTATCGCAGAGCTGTACAACAAAGGGGCAATAGCCCCTGTGTATTGTTATTCTGGTCTTTTAGGAAACTTAACGTCTGGCAAAAGGGAAGTATCAATTCGATTGAGTTGAACGCGGTATGCCTTCCATGCTTTTAATTTTTTAGTTTCTTCATCAGTTGCGATATCTAAGTCAACTGCATCTTGAAGCGGTTCAATGATATTGCTGGCTTCTGCTAAGAGAGTTTTTTTCTGCATTTCATTCTGTAATAGCTTAGTTTCATTTGATGTTTGATACACATATACCTCACCATTCTTTACTCTGTGCATATTAGTATCAATCTCAGTTTTAGATTCAACTTCTAGAATGTAAGCTCCCTCCGGATAAAGCATTGAAACATCATGATGCATTGAAACGATAATCCCATCATCATCATAAAGAATTTTAAGTGTTTCATGACTAAAACTATCCTGTTGTTTATACCAATCTCCATCAATATTCTGCAAATAAACAACGTTAGGGTAATGATCTTCATTAGGAATATACCGCTCAAACTTTTTAGTTAGTGACATTTACCCACACTCCATTAACCATAATTTGTAGACTCGCGATTTTTAATCGATCACACCATACGTCTCCCGGTCCACCGTTTTTATTTCTCATTCCAACAATAAATTGATCTGTTGAAAATGAGGACCAACCGCTAATTCCCATTCCTACTTCTGTAGGTGCCGAGACCCTAAATACTTTATTATTAACTGATGCCAATATTTTGTTATCAATCTCTGATTTGGTATAAGTACCCACATCACCCGCTGTCAGTGAGATATCTGCACTTAGCGGCTTATTATTCACTTTTCGCGTACTAGGTACTCGACCATTTGCATTATTATTAGCATTAGTTGCCGCAGTATTGGCAGAATTGGCTGTTGCCTGTGCATCTGTACCGGCTTTTTTCGCATCAGCAACTTTGGTGTCCGTTTCTGCCTTGGTGTAAGCGCCAACATCACCCGCTGCCAGTGAGATATCTGCACTTAACGGCTTGTTATTCACCTTTCGCGTACTAGGCACTCGACCATTCGCATTGTTATTGGCATTCGTTGCAGCGGTATTGGCAGCATTAGCTGTTGCCTGTGCATCTGTACCAGCTTTTTTCGCATCAGCAACTTTGGTGTCCGTTTCTGTCTTGGTGTATGCACCGACATCCCCAGCGGTCAATGATATATCTGTACTTAACGGCTTGTTATTCACCTTTCGCGTACTAGGCACTCGACCATTAGCATTATTATTGGCATTCGTTGCAGCGGTATTGGCAGCATTGGCTGTTGCCTGTGCATCTGTACCGGCTTTCTTCGCATCAGCAACTTTGGTGTCCGTTTCTACTTTTGTGTACGAACCTACATCACCTGAATTTAACGTGATATCTGTGCTTAATGGCTTACCATTCACTTTACGAGTTACTGGTACCGCGCCAACATCACTGGCTGTTAACGAACCAATACGCTTGTCTAAAACTTCAATAGCATCATCAACGTACTTACGGGTTGCTAATACCACTGTCGGATCAATTTTAAGCGTGACAGATTCGGTATGGCTGACAATGAGAACCACACGAATTGTTTGAGTTCGCCCCGACCCCTCGACTAAAAGCGGCTTATAGGTTTCTGGGCAGTTGGCAATAGCAACTAATGCCCCTGACTTATCAAACAGTCCAATTTCACGTATCCACCAACCACCCTCATTCTCAGGAATGACCTGTTCTGCAATGATTTGATTCGGGTTCAATGGATCAATAAACAGGGTATTAATCGCTGCCTTTCGACGTTCATTAATGAGTTTCGTTTGCTTGGTGTCCGGTGCCGGCAATGAGCCGCCACCATCCCCAACAGACATATGTGTTAATTCGATTTTTGTGCCGAGAGCTGTCGCCTCTGCAAGCACTTTCTCACCATAGGTAGTGAGTAATGCAAAATATTTCATTGTAGAGTAACCCTCATTTCATCAATAACATGGACTGCCGCCCCCGTGGAAATAGCACCACCGACGCTGATTACGTCTGGTGTATATGGATAAACCGTCAGCTCATCCCCGCCATAACTCGTCGCAGCACAAAAAATATTGCCTTTAGTTTCAAGTTGAATAGTTAGCCCGACAAGATGCCGGCTGGCTGGCTTTGCATCGAAAATAAGCACCTCTAGTTCTCGATACATTTCCTCAGTAATGCCAGTTTCCAGCACTCCGATATCTAGGCGAAACGTGCCGGCGGTTTCGTTGGTTTTCCACCATTCAATCACGCGGATTAAATAGCCCAAAGGTTCAACAACTCGGCGCAGCGCCCCGATTGTGCCCTTGTGTTTATGAATAAACATTGCTGCTTTGATGGCGTCGCGTTTAGCTTTTTCTGTCCAGTTTTTATCCCACCGGTCAACACTGAATGCCCATGCCAGATACGGCAGTAAATACACTGGACATTTATCAGGGTTCCATAATTCACGAATAGGAATAGGCACCCGCTCTATTTGAGCCAACGCATTGGCGGCGGCGAGTTCTAATGCGGATGAGCCAGTCGGGAGTAATCGATCACTCATCAGAACCACCCAATGACACATTAATACCCGTGCAAAAACTGGCTTGGGTTTTATCTAACTTGATATCAGCGATGGGCTTTTTCAGCTCAACACGCTGCACACCCTGAACATGCAATGCCGCATAAATCGCACTCAGCACAATATCGCGCCCTAACCGGTGCTGTTGGGTTGTGTAACGCGCTAGCTGTTCTTCTGCTGCCGCAGTAATAGGTTCGTATTCAGGGGAGGGGTAACAGTAAATCACTGCTTCGATTTCATAGTTAATAATTGTGGCAGATTGCACCGTCACACGATCAGCGACAGGGCGCACATCTTCATCGTTTAAAGCCAGCTCTACTTTGTCAATTAAATCAACCGGTGCAGTGCCGTTCCCCTCTCGCGATAAAACCGTTACTGTCACGCAGGCGGGGGATGGACTGATCACCGAGGCATCAGCAACGCGACCATCCGCACTGCGCGCATGATGTTCATAACTACCAACTGGACCCGCGACACTCAACCCCTCAAACGCACTGGGAATACGTAATCTTAAATCAGCATCAGATTCATACACCGGCGGAATCGGCGGTATCTCATTAGCATCCCCCTCAGATAACATCAGCCGCTTAACATTATTATTCGCCGCAAGCTGATCTAAATCTGCTCCCACAGCAAAAGCGACCATGCTCGCTCGCGCGGCTTCATTAATACGCTGGCGTAATAAAAGCTCACGATAACAATTCTCTTGCAATAACTTGGTTAATGGCTCGGATTCAAGCGCCAACGTTCTGGCTATTGCAGGGCGTAATTCACTGGGCATCGCATCAATCAGGGCGTTTTTACGCTCCGTAAAAATCAATTCAAACGCCAAACTTTCAACCACATCCGGTGGCGGGAGTAAGCTTAAATCAATGGTCGCCATGATCACCTCACAGGAACAGAGAAACTAAACGCTTGTTCAGTTCCCGAAAAAACACCGCTCAACTCAATCACAATGCTGGCTGGCATCGGTGTAGAAATAGTTAATTGCTGAATCTCGATTCGAGGCTCCCACATCAACAACGCCGTGTAACATGCCGCCATCAACCGCAGCCTTAAGGCTTTATTGTCGGGTTGGTCTATCAACCTAAACAACAATGAGCCATAGGAACGCCGAGCAATGCGGCTCCCAATTGGAGTGACTAAAATATCGCGAACAAATTGGCGAACATGGTCAATGTCGGTAACGCTTTGACCGGTGGCAGCACTTAAACCGAGAAATCTCATTGTGGATCTCCCGTTGTCTCACCACCTGAACGCACACCGCCATGCTGGTGCTTATGCAATGTAATACCATTGGATTTAATCGCGCCGCCGGTGTGAGTAAAGTTGCCTTTCATTTCACCGCCCTCCGTCACATTTAATGTGGCGCACGTTAAGTTATTCGAACAAATCACCGTTGGCGTGGTGAGCTTTATTTGCTTACTCGCATTCACAATGACTACTTGGGTTTTCGCATTGATTTGTTCGCTAGCCTCAATCGTTGCCATCTTAATCCCTGAGGCTTTTAGCGCGCCGGTTGCAGGTTCATATTCAATGACGGCGCCATCGGGGTAAATCACATGATTGGCAGTCAATGAATCGGTCGGCTCACTGTATTCATCAGAAAAAAGCCCTACCAATACAATGCCCGTAGTCAACTCGCCACCTATCGACAAGATCACCACTTGCTCACCCACTGAGGGCGCCCATATTTGGCGAGCACTCCCCGCACGTTGAGTCACCCACGGCAACCAATCAGTTTGTAAATTCCCAGTTTGTACCCGACACCCACGACGAATATCGACATCAATAATGACACCGGTGCGGATCATGTTTCGGATGATGCGGAGCAGATCCGCGTTATTGGCATTTGCATTCATGGTAATAGCCTGCCAGACAAAATGACGGGAATGCATGGTATCGGTGTTGTAATGCCGTGAATTACAACATCATGAGGCAAAATGATTAATGATCAGGTTTTCAATGTGGCGAATGTCATCAACAGTAAAACCCAACAATTGACGCACAGGATATTGAATATCAAGGTTACGCAGCTTTTCTTTCAAACCGTATTGATGAATAGCGGCAATCGCAGCCGCAGAGGGAGCAAAGAAAATAGCAGCTTCATTGTCGCTTGCAAATGTTCGCATATAGCGTGCCGTTGCTAACTTTTTAAACATCCGCGCTTGCTTACTTTTCCCTTTGATTTTAACTCGGTCTTTTTTTATCGAGATAAATCGCTGAATATCCCCTTTTCTAAATGAACGCTGCGCCCCTTTGTCCACGTCAAATCCGGTAATGGTTTGCCTGCCTTGGCGCCAGTTTTTAAGATTACGCTGTTGACCTCGCCAGATAAAACGCATCTCGCGCTGAACGGTAATAAACTGGGCTTTTCGCTGAGTGAATGGGCTACCATCAGGGTTTTTCTGCTCTCGAATACGTTTGATTTGTCGCTTACGTAAATCACGCACCAAAACCCGAGAGAGTTTTTTTCTCTCTGTTGTGGAAGCTCTTGCCAAAAGCCCCGCAATTTCACTGTTTAACTCAGTCAGTGCATCATCCATACAATGAATCCCAACCATGGATTGGATCGACTGGCTCATTGACAGCTTCAACGTGATACTTGCCCTCTTTCATCGCAACAATCACACGCTCTGTCAGTTTTAAATCAATGCTGATATTGGCACTTTGGCTATTGAGAATATCTGCTTCAAAACGAATGCCCGTAGCCCGTTTATCAGGATTCGCGAGAATATCTGGCTGATGTTCTTTGAGCCATTCCAGTACTACTGCAAAAATAATATTTTGGTCATCAGGGAATGCCTCAATAATAATATTCAAGCTGTAGTTGTACTCGTAAGATAGCGAGGGTTCATAGGTGGCAATAATGCTGCCATCATCGACAAACAAATATAACTTTTCGGGGTTATCTTTCAGGTAAGGGATTTTTTGGCAAAGCCGGTCTTTAATGCTGCTGAGTTTTTTCATTCTGACGCGCATCCTCCGCCTGCTCTATCGCCATTAATTGAGTATTCGCCTGTTCGATATCAGTCAGTAACGCATCCACCCATACGGGTAAATCACAATAGGTTAGCGCCTTTCCGGTAGTGATGGCGGGATCGGCTGGGTCAGCGTTTTGGGTATCGGTACGCATTGCGATTCCACGTAATCGATACGTGTTGTTGAGCAGCCGGTCAGCAATACCGCGAGGCACAGGCAGATCACAGGTGGGGTCTTTTTGAATAATCGCTTTATATTCAATTTTTCTTTCCTCTGATGCAGCTCGTTGACGTAATCCGTTTGAAGATGCACTTGATGCTATTTGATTAAGGCGCTGAAATTGAAATGATTTATCAACAATCATTTTATTTTGCAGCGCAATGGTATGCGTTTTCTGCTCGTTGTCCGCTTCCAGCCGCTTACGTAAAGCATCACTTTTATCTAAAGCCAAAGTGAGACAGCCAATAATCACTATGCTGACAACAGCTAATATAAGCGGCGTTTTACTCATAATAAGCTGTACGCTTTCTCAAACATGGCGTCATCGTATGGCTGTTGACCATTCTCAACCTGCACGATTGCCTTAGCCATTTTGAATGCCGTATTCTTATCATAGACATCAAGACAGTCACGACGATTAAAACCCGTTTCTTTACAGACACGATTAATATATCCCTCTGTATTATTACGGTCTTTTGCTGGCGCCCAACGTTCTATAATTTCTTCTACGGTATCAATTTTCCCGCAACCAACCCCCTGCTTTCCTTGATACGTTGAATACGTTCGTAGCAGCTTTAAAAGCGCTCTGATTCCGTACTCTGGTTTCATAAATCGACAATGCCGCGGCTCAATGTTAGGATCAAACGGCAATTCTCCTTGCCATTTATTTCGTGGATTGTAATCTATATTACCAGGGTTATTATTTCGAATTCCGCGTGACATTTATTTATCTCCCAATCGCTTATTAATCATTCGGTGTGCAATCTCACGAATTTTTTCCACACCTAAAAAACCAATCGCACCGCCAATCATGCCGGATGCGCCATTCGGAATACCAAGAAACTCAGCGCCACCAATAATTGCCCATGACAACGCTCCGCATAACAGGCATTCAGCCCATTTATTTTTTCGCGTGTCACCGTCATAAATTAGGCAGGCATAACGAATAAAAATTGCCAATGCTACACCTGACAATTGCGGTAATGCGTTTTTAACTGTCTCGAAAATTTCTGCAAAGTGTTCTTTCATCGTTTTCATACCATCCCCCTATTGAGGGTGTTGTTAATCCCAAAGTTGGATCATGGCTTTTTTGGGCTGCTCGGTAATATCGGGTAATTCAACTATCATCCCGTGCGTTAATATTGGTCCCACATCAGCAAGGTTTGGGTTAAGTTCTAACGTTTTTTCAACCACACCGGCTGTCTGACCTAGTACCCGAAAACACAGGGCATCCAATGTTTCGCCTTGCAACGCCATCACTTTCATATCAATTCAACAATATTGTGTGATTCACCCTTGATGCGCTGAATTGCCCACTGCACATCCCGCCATAATTCATCTATCGTGGTACCTAAACCCTCAGCTTTTTTCTCACCACTGTTAGTGGTATCTACATCGCGGTAACGTTCAGTCAAATTGGCTTTCGTTTGGCTGTAAACCGCACGACGATAGAGCAATACCAATTCACTCTCTGCATTCACAAATTCAGCCGGAATTTGATCCATTGACGCATAGCCCTTTTCAATCTGGCTTTGTCGCCAAGCGGATAATTCCCGATTGATTTCAATGATGGCATTAGTGATGGCATGTTTGAGGCGTTCTGGCGTCAGCTTTCCATCTGTCAGCATGAATTTTTGATAATCCAGTGCATGGATATCAGGAAAGAAATCGCCACTGTGAAAAACTTCATCAGTGATGTTTTGTGATTGTGAGGAAGTAAAATCCATACAATGCCTCTAAATAGGTGGGCGGTGGACAAAAGGAGTTAAATCACATTATTCCTTTGTGCCGCCCTAGCGCGGTGGCTCGTTCAGTTGTTCCGTGTTGTTCTCTTGCTGCTTTTCTAAGTATTTCTCAAGCTGACGCAAGTCTTGCTTCACACCAACACGGTCATTTAATTCAATGGCCCTCAACCATGAGCAGGTCGCGGGTTGAGGTTGATTATTGTCTCGCTGGGCATAACCCAACCACTTATAAAGATTTGCACGGACTTGGTCTGGCATATCTTCATCAATGGTTAGCGCCATGGTTCGCGTGAGGACATCCAGTGGGATCGGTGTTTTGGCGGCGTACTGCTTTTCAGCCTGTTCGGCAATCTCTTCCGCGACAGCGCAGCCCGTTGTACGGGTGTGCTTGTCAGGCATATTGAGGTTATAACGCAAAGCGTAGTCGGCAATATCTAATGCCCCGTGATAATCACCGGCATCGATACGCCACAACATCACTCGCATCGTGACATCATCTTGCTGACCTTTACCGCTTGCCAAAATACCAGCAACCCAAGGCGCATAATTAGGCAGCACTTCCCGTTTAACACTTGCTTTACGCTCAAAAGATTGAATGCGCTGTAACCGGCGACGGTCAGCATTCATCATCAGTGTCATTTGTGTGTAAGCCGTCCCCGTTTGCATAATCGGATCGCGCTGCTGCGCGTCCTTTTCTGCGCCCATACGGATAACGTGCCGACGGAAAATGCTGCTGCTCATTACTCGTCGCCCTCGCCCTTATCAGCTTCTGGGGCTTTTGCTGTCGCATTCACCATTTCGATATTTTCAATCAGCGCAACACCGCGATAATCTTCAACTACGTAGGCTTCATTGACCGATTCGTAGTTTTCGATTTGGTCACGCTTTGGATTGTCCAAGATATGGCGGCGGCGAGTTTCGTTCTGCCAGTAAATTGACAAGTTATCGAGACGGGTGATCAAAAGTGCGTTATCAGGGAAATACGGTGCGCGAACGGCTTGCAAGCCGCCAATGCGTTTCTGGCTGATGATCATATCTGCCGCGAGTTTTTCGCTGTTTTCCTGCTCTTTATTGACTAGCGGGAAATACTTATCGCTGAGTAATTTACGACCGCAAATCACCACGATATCAGTATCATCTTGATATTCTTCATCAATCAGATCGTCAACAGCGCTCATCACCAAGGCATCAAGGTTATGGAAATCACCATCCACCCCGACGCGAATTGTCGCAGAAATCACGTTCCCGTCGGCATCTTTGACATCACTGACCACATGTTCTGGCGCGTCATTTCGCACTTTTTGCAGCCAGCCGATATTGACGTCTTGCAGTAATTTATTTTTTTCGCGATCAGAGTCTTTCTCTCTGCTGATACCGTTAAATCCGATCATGATGCGGTCAAGCGCCTGACGGCGAATAATTGCGTTACGAATACGTAACTGGAAATCTTTAAACTTCGCCCATAAATCCAATTTTTTATACTTAATAGCCGTATCAAAGTTGGTTTGCTCACATTTATAGGTCACTTCATTCAGTTCGCTTGGATCTGTTGGCTGACGGTCTTTTTTCGTGGTGTCCGTTGTACCTGCTACGGTTGAACCTACACCCAGACCAATGACAGAGCCTGATTGCTCATCAACAGGAACCACGTTTACCATGGTTAAAAATGCCGCGCTTTGCTGAATGTTATCTTCTAGCGTTTGGGCAATAGACGGATTTACTTCAACTTTGCTGGATAATGCCTCTACTTCAACACCAAACAGCGACGCTAACTGAGTTAAAAAGGCATTAAATTGAAATCGGGTATGTTTTTTCATGTTTGCTCTCAAATTTGTAGGGCTAATTAGCAATCCGTCAGGAATTCAGGGGCAGTCGCGCCGTTATCACCCAACGACTGTGGTCGATTGACATTGCTTCCATCCGTTTGTTTGAGCGTGGCTTTTAGCTCATCCAGCTCATTACGCAGCTCACTGATTGCATGGCTTTCGCTTTCGTAGGCGCTTAGTTTTGTTTTAGCTTCATCCAGTTCTAAACGCACGGCATCAATCGTTTGAGCGCACAGCTCAACGCTTTTATCGACATCAGAAAATCGGGCGTCGTCTTTCTTGCTTTTGCCTCGCAACATTTCGGTTACGCGAGAAAATAATGACGGGGTTTCCGGTTTTTCTTCATCGAATTCAAACAGAGTTTCTTCCGCAAGCGTGAACACGTTCTCTTGAGATTGCTTACGACCAGATAGCGGGTTAACACTGTTGTTTGCGCTAAATTGCAACATTTCAGTGCCAAGGCTGGCAGGGTTATCGGTTACCGCCAAACCAACAAGGTAGGCTTCGCCGGTGTCCGCAAATTTCGGGTTAATTTCCACTGAGGTATACACTTTCTGACGCTTTTTATTCATTTCGATCAAGTCGTCAGTTGGCAGTAACGTGGCATACAAGCCCAGCTTGCCTTTCAGTGCGCCCTCTTTAATTTCTTCAGTATAAACAGACTCCACATCACCAAAACGCGGCATCCATTCATACTTCAAGTGTTCAGAGTTAATGCGAGCACCATACACACTGGGATCGTAGTTTTTTTCGATATCAGTTAGCCAAGAACGCTGCACCGTGCGCCCATCAGTCGTGGCACCCTCAACACAAATTCGCACTGGCTTCGTTTTTTTCGTCATGCAAATGACTCCATCAGTAACAAAACGGGATTGTCAGAATATTTTTCAAAAATAAGTTGGCTTATAGGTTTCAGTGTTTACATCGAGGAGACAACGGATCGCTGTTGTAGGAAAGGCAGGTACAACACAACGCCAGAGCGCACGAGGATTGCGCTCAGTAATCTGGCTGCATGAATACATTACATGATTTTGAACCCCGCAAACGCGCGATGCACCTTTATTTCAGTGGGCACCGTATTGCGCGTATTGCCGAAATTTTAAAAGAAAAGGCATCCACGATTCATAGCTGGAAACGGCGCGATCAGTGGGATGAGATCACGCCGATTGAACGTGTCGAAATGACGCTTGAAATGCGGCTTTGCACTCTCCTTGAGAAAGACAATAAAGAGGGAAAAGACTTCAAAGAAATCGACCTACTTTATCGCCAAGTTGAGCGGCACGCCAAAATCCACAAATACCAGAACGGCGGTAATGAAGTTGACCTCAATCCGAAACTAGCAAACCGCAACGCCGGTGAACGTCGAGCACCGGATAAAAATGTATTTAGCGAAGAACAAATTGAGCGATTAGAAGAAATCTTTCGTGAAAACATGTTCGGCTATCAAAAGGTTTGGTATGGCGCCGGCAATCAATATCGAATTCGTGACATTCTAAAATCCCGACAAATCGGAGCAACGTATTTTTTTGCACGAGAAGCCTTCATTGATGCGCTGACTACCGGACGAAATCAAATCTTTCTATCAGCAAGTAAGGCACAAGCCCACGTTTTTAAAGGCTACATCATTGAGATGGCGCGTGAAGTTGATGTGGACTTGAAAGGTGACCCCATTGTTTTATCAAACGGGGCAACCCTCTATTTTCTCGGTACCAACGCAAAAACGGCCCAGAGTTATCACGGCAATTTATACCTTGATGAATTCTTTTGGATACCCAAATTTCAAGAATTGCGGAAAGTTGCCAGCGGCATGGCACTCCACAAAAAATGGCGTCAAACCTATTTCTCTACTCCATCAAGCCTGACGCACAGCGCTTATCCATTCTGGTCTGGAAAATTATTCAACCGAGGACGCGCTAAAGCTGATCGTATCGATATAGATGTTAGTCATGCAGCTCTCGCCACTGGCAGGTTATGTGAGGATGGGCAATGGCGTCAAATCGTCACTGTTGAGGACGCTATCAAGGGGGGATGTGACTTATTTGATATCAACCAATTGAGGCTGGAATATAGCCCCGATGAATATCAAAACTTACTGATGTGTGAGTTTGTCGATGATATCGCGTCTATTTTCTCACTGGAACTGATGCAACGATGCATGGTTGATAGTTGGGAAGTTTGGGAAGACTTTCAGCCCGAAATGTATCGCCCTTATGGCTATCGCTCAGTTTGGATTGGGTACGACCCCGCCAAGGGTACCGAGAATGGCGATAGTGCTGGCTGCGTCGTCATTGCCCCACCATCCATGATGGGTGGCGCCTTTCGTATATTAGAGCGCCATCAATGGCGCGGCATGGACTTCCGCGCCCAAGCCGAAGCCATTAAACAACTGACTGAACGCTATAACGTGGAATACATCGGCATTGACTCCACCGGTATTGGGCACGGTGTTTATCAATCCGTTTTAGAGTTTTTCCCGCAAGCCCGTGAGTTTGTCTATAACCCCGCCATGAAAAACGCCTTAGTGCTTAAAGCATGGGATGTGATCAACAGCGGCCGCTTAGAGTTCGATGCCGGTGATACCGACATTATTCAGTCTTTTATGGCAATTCGACGGTCAACCACCGCCAGTGGCAACCGTCCAACCTATGAAGCCAGTCGCAGTGAAGATGCCAGCCATGCTGACTTAGCATGGGCAGCAATGCATGCCTTATTCAATGAACCGATCACCGGTGACAGCACCCAACACCATAATATCGTGGAGCTATACTAATGAGCCGTAAAAACCGCAACAATCGCAATAAAACTCAAAACACCGGTGCCGTTGAAGCGTTCACGTTTGGTGAACCGGTTTCCGTTCTCGATAGTCGTGAAATTTATGATTATCTGGAATGTGTCAGAATGGAGCATTGGTATGAGCCACCAATGAATTTCAATGGACTATCGAAAGCGTTCCGTGCGGCGCCACATCATAGCAGCGCGATTTTTGTTAAGCGCAATATTCTTACCAGCACCTTTAAGCCACATACATTACTTAATCGACAAGCCTTTGATAGCTTTGCGCTCGACTTCTTAATGTTTGGCAATGCCTATCTGGAAGAACGAAAAAATCTATTAGGTGGCTTGTTACGATTTAAACATATTCCTGCCAAATATACCCGCCGCGGTATTGAAGAGAATCAATATTGGTTTGCTAAATATGGTTATGAAAGTGAGCCTTACCCTTTCCAGCAAGGTAGTGTATTTCACTTAATTGAACCAGATATAAACCAAGAGCTATACGGCTTACCGGAATATCTAGCCGCCCTGCCTTCAACTTTGTTAAATGAATCCGCTACGCTATTTCGTCGCCGGTATTATCTCAACGGGAGTCATGCTGGTTACATCATGTATATCAGCGATTCGTCTCAGTCTCCGACCGACATTGAAAATATTCGTAACGCAGTAAGAAGCAGTCGCGGACCCGGCAATTTCCGTAACTTATTCCTGTATGCCCCGAACGGAAAGAAAGACGGCATTCAAGTTATGCCTCTGAGTGAAGTTGCCGCGAAAGATGAATTTCTGAATATTAAGAATGTCAGCCGTGATGATATGCTCGCCGCACATCGGGTACCACCACAAATGATGGGGATCATTCCACAGAATACCGGTGGCTTTGGTGATGTTGAGAAAGCGGCTAAGGTATTTGTTCGCAATGAACTCATTCCACTGCAAGCCAAGATGAAACAGTTAAATGATTGGTGTGGTGAAGAAGTTATTCAGTTTGATCCGTACCGGCTGGATGATGATAACGAATAAATTATCTCAATATTAAACATGGTACCGCCTCAATGGCGGTATTTTTTCGCCATTAGGCAGGTGATCCCGATGGTTTAAATAATAATAAGACCCCATATTATTATATCAAAACCACCACACCAAGACGAATCAGACTAATTTCACCCCCACTAAATCGATGCCTATCCGCTCTGTAATCCATTCTGAGGCGACCTAAAATAATTGCCATCTAGTTATAGAAACTTGAATTTAACGCCGCTATGGCTCGGAGAATTTGCGATGTGATAATTAACAGTAAACATGTCACCGCGCAATCGTAGCCCCGCCACGCCTGCCCACTAAATAGGTCGGTTTTCATGCAGGTGCAAGCGAACGTCAAAACCATGCCAGTATAGGGACTTCGTATGGTAATGTTCCTTTTTTTATCTTGCGAGTTGGAACAAAAAATTGCAAAATATTAATACAAATATAAACTAAAAAATTGTAATTAAACTTTAGTAAAAAGGATGAGACTACCTATAATGTATAAAAATAAAATCAAACTGTTGTTTTTTGGTATTACATTTGGATTCATGGGGCTTTTATCTTTTCTTTTCTCATATTTTTTATATGATGGATATTATAATGTTAAATTAAACATAGTTACTTTCACTTCACTAGCTGTTTCATTTGTTACATTAACTTTAGCATATTTACAGTCAGGATCTGAAGCTAATGAAATGTCCAAGACTATGTCGAGGGATATAAGTTATATATATAGAAAATTACATAACGAAGTCACTGAGTTAAAAAAAACCATTGGAAATAAGGAAGTTGCAGGAGAGTTAAATTCAGAAGAAAAAGATTTTATTATTAATGAAATAATCAGAAAAAATGGTACTGAAACAATAAGGGAAATTTTTAATAATGAATCGAATCTTCTGAGTCAAAACATTAAAGAAAATTTAATTTTTGATAAAGTAATTGAATCCTCAAATAATATAATTCAAAGATTAAAAAGAGAAATAGAAGACCTTCGTCTTCGTGCTAATATGAACCTTGCTATTGGGATGGCAATCACTGCAGGCGGACTATATTTATTATGGTCAACAGTTTCAATCATAGACTCCTCAGAATTGTTGAAGCAGCTAGCTTCTGAAGGTGATGATACAAACACAAAATTCTTGAAAAATTTAATTCTTCCAATAGTACCAAGAGTATTATTAATAATATTCATTGAGGTTTTTGCTTATTTCTTCTTACAATTATATAAAAGTGGCTTAGCAGATATAAAATATTTTCAAAATGAATTAACCAACATTGAATCAAAATTATCTGCAGTTGAATTTTCATATATAACAAATAATCAGGATGGTTTGAAAGTTTCTATTGAATCCTTATCAAAAACCGAACGTAATTTTATTCTTGATAAAGGAAAAACGACAATAGAACTTGAGAAGGCAAAAGCTGACACCGAGTTATCTAGAAGTATTATAAAAATAATACCAAATATACTTGGGAAGTCACGCAGATAGCCACAAGTAAAGCATTACCTAAAATTAATTCAAAGCCTCATAAGAGGCTTTATTTAATCATTATGCTTTCTTTAAATAAAAATCTTTTGCATTTTCTATAAATTTATCTACTTTAACTCCAACATTACCTCCGCTGATAACAGTTGCTTCTTCAAGCGGTTTTTTGTTTACTTCAATACTTTCTATAGATAGTAAATGCCAGTGATTATCTTTATCTCTCAACGCTATCCTATCATTCTTACTAATTGTTATATCTGGGGTAGCTGTCAGGTCAAATGAGTAAACTTCTGGCTTAGGATATATATGCACACACTTTATCGGGTTTAATGATTTACGAAAGTTAATGAGCCCTCGTTGGTCGAAAGCAGCTCTTGCAATATCTTTTGTAAGTATGCCAACTTCAATCATATGATAAACTTGAAATAATTCATATGTATAAGTCATTCCTCGTCGAGCTATCTTTGCATCTATAATTTGCGTATCATTAAAAGGAGGGTTAACTCGTTCTTGTGGGTCTTTATATCGTTGATGATTTACAATATAAATTCCTTTAAAATCATGATCATCCCTTGAGTCTTCACGTCGTAATACAATCTTGGAAATTTGTGAGCACTGTGCATCTGTTGAGGTACCGCCAATACCTTTTACTTCGAAGAGGTATGTTTTCTGCTTAGTTTCAATATTTAAATCTTCTTCAAAGATTTCATTTTCAACCTCATTTACTTAATCATCAGGAGCAGTTATATTTTCAAAACCTATATAGTCAAGAAACCATTTTACAGCATTAACAAGCTCATCATCTGTTGCTGTAAGTAATGCTTTAGTTTTTAAATTTTCTTCTTTATTAGCTAAACTTTGTAACTCTTGCTGTAATTTTTTTAAATTATGATTAAAATCATTTTGTAGTTTTTTAATTTGCTCTGTTTTTAATTTCTCCTCATGTGTAATGTATAAATCATTATTTACCCATTGAAAAGATCCATTATCTGGAAATATATCAGAAAAAATTGCAATGTCTGGCAATACATTGTTAAATAAATCATTCAAGAAGTCAGGTTTATTTTTTATTGCAGGAAAGAAAAAGAAAAGTTTATTTTCAATTGTAGTAAACAATGAAATTACATCATCAGTTTCATTTTCAGCCAAAACTATATCATTATCTCCAACATATTTGAACGTAACATTATAATGGCTATCTTCTATATATTTAAAAAGGCAATCAGAAATATTTGAAGCACTGATTTCCTTTGGTTTTTTAAAACGTTTTCCATTTCTTTTAGTCACCCCTAAATTTCGGTTAAAATCATAAGTTGAAAACCCTATAGTTTTTAGATTTGCCAATGGGGAGTTTTTTATTTTATAAAATGTATCTGTGAAATTTTCGCAGAATACTATAACAGTCTGTTTTTTATTTGTTGAGAAAAGATAGTGTTTAACTGAAGCAATATCTATAGGGAAAAGATCAACAATAGGTGGAGTGTAATCAAAGAAAACTTTTATTGAATGTGCTTGATGTTTTCCATAGCTAAACTCACGTGGCGTTGTATCAATAACTAATATTTCTGCTTCATGAAGATCAGACGGAATATTATTTACATACGGTATTGATATGGAGGTGTATGACTGTTCTAATCGCATGTAACCATTTAATTTATGATATTGCACATTAAAGCCAGACTCTTGAAGCTTTTCTTTAGTTTCTAAATCGGTATTAAAGAGATAAATTGAAGGAATCTTTCTATCGTCCATTTTTCAGTTTCCGAGTTCATATAGTGTTATACCCGTCATTCTACATTTTTAAAACGTATCTGTAAGCTTTCCTCTCCATAAAAAGAATCTATTTTGGTGATCATATTATTTGAATTTAATAACCCTTACCAACACATCCGTACACCGTTTTCTATACTTTCCACGAATTGCCTTTCTCTGCGCCTCCAATTTCCATCTTTGCAATTCTTTCCCGTCCTCATTTAAACTCAATCTCAACCTATTCCCATCAACTTTTATAAAATGAAGTCCATCACTTACACCTAAACCGTTAATGAACATGGTTTCAATCTGTGGAATATCGAAATTAATGCCGACTTCGTTGGCAAAATTGATAATTTCTGACTGAATTCCCTTATCTCCCTCACTTAATTCAATGTTTGAAATCTGTCTCTGCTGCTTATCTTGTGATATTTCGCTTCCTGCTGCATTCTCAGCATCTGTTTCTATAAATGCAAAACCGTATTCTCTTATGTTTGATACATCGACAGAACCATGCTCTGGCTCGTAAAATTGCACATCTGATAGATTAGAGTTAATAGGCGATCTACAGTTATTGACAGGACTCCGAGGCGCTCCGCTGTCGCTTCTTAAAAGATTAAGGTCAAGGTCAACGGCGCTTTTCTTGACGATTTGATACTTTCTTTCGCGGGTTTTAATGACTGGTGCACCGGATTTTAATTGGTTGTAGATACCAACTACTTTCTGAACCTCTTCCCCGTAGGCGTTCACGTCATTAGTCTCACGAGCTACGCGGATCGTTTCTAATCTGCGTGGAATACATGGACCACCTTGAGACATGACATACTCAAAAAAGTCACCTTCATCAGCCGCCGCGCGAACACGCTCCGCGATATCACCAAGGCTTTCAGCAATGGAAACGCCGCGCAATCGACGACACTCTCGATACGCCCCTTTTGATGGGAGTTTATAAAATTGAAATTGAGGAATACGCCACGTTGAAGCCCATGCTGTTACTGCCGCAGCCATGCTTTTTAAGTCTTTGCCCGTTTCATGGTCTATTTCACCATCAAGCGCATATCCATCAATATTTTTAGCAATATACTTAGCGATATACCCGACTGCACCACCACGATTCATATGCTTACATTCGAAACGAAATTTCTGTGCACCGGCTTCGTTTCCATCTTCTTTCAAAGCCCGTTTACGCATAATATCAATCGCTTCCGCGCGTTTTGCTTTATCGACAAACAGCAACATGTGCCAGTGCGGCGTACCGTCATGATGTGGCTCGACAACACGAATGCCGTAAATATTGATGTCTTTATCATTGAAAGCAGAACGAATACGTGACCAAATTTTAACTAAATAACGTTGCCCATCTTTTGGCGTAAAAGCCTCATCTTTCCACTTATGATTAAGCACCGCGTAAAAATCATCTTTACCCGTTTCCTTATTTTTTTCTTTTCGCTGTTTTGTCGGGTGATACTTTGACGGGCAAGTTAATGTAATAAACATGCCAATATCGCCACGCTCTTTTGCTACGCGTTCAATACCTGCCATTTGCGCCATGAGTTCCATCCTGCGTATTTCAGGATTAGAAATACTCGCCATGACTTTCTCAAACAGATCAAACCGCTCCCCCGTTTCAACGTCTTGAATATCCATATCTTGCAGATATTGCATATTAGATAAACGCTGGGCTTGTACCTCGCGAATAGCTTGCTTACTGGCATAAGGTTGGCGATTTACACACACGTCCATATTCGCAATCATGATCGCCTCAATCCATTGAGTACGGTGAGCTTTCAGCTTTCTATGCCAAAAGTCTGCGTCAACTAAGCGTTGTACAGCCGCAATTACTTGGCGCGTGGTTAAGTTTTGCTTCCCTTTTCTGCGCTTTCTATTTTTCAAAACTTTCAAATAGCTTTGATAGTGAAGAGGACACACATGTAAACCATTGGAAAGCTCAGCTAAACGCCCATAAATCAACGTTTGCGATGTATCTTCATAGATAACCTCACGATCACCGTCATTTTGCTCGGTCAACTTATCGCAATAGATTTCATAGAGACTGAAAAAACCACTTGAAATATACTCCGCCAATTTTTTAATTGGCTTGTCATACAGATCAAACAGCCTGTTAAACTGGCTAATTTCAGAAGTAAAACGAGTGGATAGCGTCAATAGCGCTTTTGTATCTAACTCATAGCGTGAATTAACAGCCATAATACGTGGGTAGATTTTCTTGTAGAAGTCAGAACGTAAATACTCATACGCTTTATACTGCCCTGACTCTTTAATGAGGTTCTCATAGTGCTTTTGAATACGGTAACGCAAAATACGTGGCAAAGTTTCCACTTCACCTAAAATCGCTTGCGCATGAATTAACTGTTCATGCGATAGAGATTTCCCCAAAGCATCTATATCAGCTTTGTAATAATTATTTTCTTTGGGCTTATTCCACGAATACGGAAAATCCATATCAGCGGAATAAGTAAATCCCTGTTGCGTGAAATCCAATACCTTAGACATTAAGCGCCCCGCCTAATGTTTCCGGTCTTAATAAATTAATGGCAGTTTCACAACGACGAGAAATAACATCAACAGTCTGGCGGTAAACATCTAGTGTCTTGATGCCTTTCCCCTTTACTCTCATTACATGATATGAGGTCAGCTCAATCGCAATAAACCACGGATCAGAGCTACAACAAACTAACTCATAACAACGAGTTTTATTATTGATTTGCAGTAAGCGCCACTGAACATTTTTAGAATCATCGACATGGCGCTGAATCGCAAAGCGAGTACCGCTAATGTAAACGCCATCTTTAGGGTCAAGCATCATGACTCAACCCCTGCCAAAACTGCGATAATTTCAGTTGCCGATTTACGATTTCCGTTCGCTGAAATTTTTCTCGGTGCTTCTATCTCATGGACAGTAAAGCCAAGATCAAGATACAGCTCTTTTGCTGCAAGAGAATTAGATACGGTAATAGGATTACCTTGAATATCATTAATATCTTTCAAGGCAATTGCTAGTTCTTCCTGGTCAGCATTAGAAAAGCCAGCAGTATGATAACGAGTGAAACTATCCCCCATATAAGGCGGATCGCAATAAACACCATCACCAAAATCAACGAGTGATAATGTATCTTGCCATTCAAGATTCAAAATTCTAGTTTTGGTGAGATAGGCTTTATTACAGAAACTATCAATTTCAGTTTTAGGGAAGTAAGGCGCTTTGTAGTTACCAAAAGGAACATTGAATTTGCCTTGTTGGTTATAACGACACAGCCCATTAAAACAATGCCTATTTAGGTATAAAAATAAACTTGCTTGCCTTAATCGTGACAATTCCTGCTTGTCACCGTTAAACTCTACTCTAGCAAGATAAAAATCTTCACTATTATTTTTTTCACTAAAAAGCTGCAATGCCTCTATAGCAACACTTTCAGGCAGTGTCGTTATAGCTTCATATAAGTTAATCAAATCAGGATTAGCATCCGCGATTAAATACTGCTCATAATCAGTATTCATCATCACAGCACAAGATCCAGCGAATGGCTCAACCAAACGGTTTGCTTTAGGCAAATGAAGGCGTAGCTGCTCCATAATACCAACTTTAGAGCCTGCCCACTTGAGGATAGTTCTATTAGGTTTAGCCACGAAAATTATCCTCAATTCGAATAATTGAAAAATAAATCATCACAAATTCAGGTAATGGCTTTAGTTCTAGATAAACATCATTAATCTTTGTGATGTCAGTGATTAAGCATGAAATAGCGTTACCTGTGTAACTGGCATATGGTTTATTAATTGAATTGAATTCACGTAAAAACAACTCGTCACCCACTTTAAAATCTCTATCGGCACGGCGAAATTCTGCTGTTTTCAAACCATCTTGAACCAATTGAAAGTAACGAGGGGCAAGCTTGAGCTCATGTCTTCTTTTCACCGTCACACGCTCCGATAATGTTTGCTTTTCAGCTCAAAAATCGTTTGGCAATCAATACAACGAGTACAGCCCATTGAGGCAATTCGACGCTGTTCTGGAATTGGTTTATCGCAGTCTTCACACTCAAAAGCCGAAGTACTGACTGCTCGGTTTGTAACTGCTTTTATTTGCTGCTCTCGCATCAACATTTCGTGCTCGCTAGCGCGGTCAATTTCTTTAGACATGATCTAACTCCGCAGCCAAATTGGATAAATGAACAGACTCACACGCAAGTAATTCAAGGATTTGCTCTCGAGCCAGTTTTTCACGAGTTGCTTTACAAACGATGTAATCAAGACGAGATGAAAACTTATCAAGCTGAACTTTGCGTTCATCTTCACGAATAGCTTTAATACTGATAGTGATAGCCGAGTAATCACGTTCTTCCGTAGCAATATCAACACCAATTAAAATCGGCTTTATCTCTTTATTTCTCATAACTAATACCTCAAATTTAGAATGTAAGAATCCCTGACGTGCTAACGTCATTTATTTCTTTATTTAATTTAAATAGGCATGGCGATATGTTTCGGTAACAATGCCGCTAATACTTTCACTTGATTAATTGCAGATATAATAGATTGCTTATCCTCTTTACTAAAATCCTCTAACATCAATTGATGCTTATCACTATTGATTCCAGCCAAATAAAAAATCATATTTAGCATTCTCACATCACTTAATCTTAAATACTCAATAAATCCAGAAAGCTCCTTATTGTCTGGACATTCTTTATTTGAATGAAAAACTGTCGTTCTTAATTGAGCCGCCTTATTCAACTCACTCACGCGATACTCAATGCTTTCTCCGTAATTTTCGTAGTACCTAGTTGTTGCTCTCTTTGCCGGTGTATCGTCATTTTTCACATTGCCGACTGATTCAATCAACTGTTTAGCTTTAACTAACTCAATTGTTGAACTATTCATTTCGTTTATCTAAATGCAGAAATAAAAATAAATGATAAGAACAGAAAACCAACAAACATAAATAGTTTATCAACACTAGATAACTTGCTTTTCTTCCTATCGCTTTTAAATTCATTAACAGATGAACCTGTTAATTTATGTTTATGCTGTTGTACATGCAATTGTGTCATTTTATAGCCACTCCTCATGTTATTTATGTGACAAGATCTTGTAACCTGCTTGATTTAAAACTTCAGCAAGTACATCTGATAAAACTGAAACCTCAATATCTGATAATGCAGAGCGCCATGCTTTTTTGGCTCGAACTCCATCCATACTAAGCGATAATTGCATTTCAATTATGGAATGGTATGTTCTATATAGTTCATCATATTTTTCTTTCTTATCTGAAAGGGTATCCATAGTGTCTACTCCAACTAACATTAAGAAATTCAATGAAATAACCGGTGTTGTTTTAGCATCTTTATACGAATCATTTCCTGTAAGAAGAGCCTTTACAGTAGAACGGCTATTTCCCGAGACAGCGCAGGATCCATTTGAAGAGCCATCAATTAACCATGATGCTATATTTGTTACAGAAACTGTTTCATGGTTAGTAGAGCATGGTTATATTTCCGCAAACATTCAGTATGGCTACTCTTTCTCCGACGCAGTCCTAACAGCAAAAGGTCTAGAATTATTGAAACTGACGCCTAACGCATTAGAACCATCTTTTGGCGAGCAACTTGTGGAAGCAGCCAAATCTGGTGTCAAAGATACAATAGTAAACATATCATCATCAGTCTTAACTTCTGGCGCTGCATTGCTATACAAGACTCTCACTAACTAACTTACTTAAAATTTAACTATCGATGAAAAGGAACTTCATCAATATATGGACAAGGGTTACTCCTAACGAATAATTTATCGATATATTTTGTCGCCTCAGCCATCGAATCAAATAAACCAAACGAATTATCATCACGTTGAACGTGAAAGCGGGTTACGGGATTCATGGCTTTAGCCGGTAACTTAATAATCTGAAAGTTACGATACTTAAAGCTATGCGTTGAAACCTGCTCAATACCAGCAGTCATTTCGTCACCTACCCTTTCAAAGCTTCTTCGACAGATTTGAGCTCATCAGGAACAGCACCCAAATCGCTAATCAGTTTATTTACTCGCTTAAACCAACTCGCTTTCCATCCCATCCGTTCAGTTGATGGAATTTGACCAGTAGCCCCATAAACCATTTCAAGCCACTCATTCCACATGATCATTAAGCGCATATCGCTAAAGCTTTCACCATGTAATTGACGTTCGGTGCGGATAGGTAAACGACGGCGATCAGTGAGTTTTCGAACACTACTTTCTGACTTACCTGTACGACGGGAAAACTCCGAAACAGTGATCGGATCAGGAATCTTGAACAGCAAATGCAGCAATTTCTCATTCATGTGATAATCTCTCCGTTTGGGGTATTTCATTAACAAAATACCCCTAGTGACATTTTGTTAGATAACATTAATGCATTGGTCGGAGAATTGCAACATGCGTCTTAGCGTATCTGAGAAATTAAAATTGATGAGAGAAAGTGAACGGCTTACCAGCTTACCGGAAACCGCACAAATGCTGGGCTTAAGTAGAGATGCTCTATGGCGTTACGAAAACGGAAAGACAGTACCAAATGCCGACGTAATCACATCCATCATATGTAATCCAAAATTTGAGAAATACGCTCTTTGGTTTATCACTGGTAAAACAGCACCGGATGTAGGTCAAATCGCCCCTGCACTTTACGACCCTAAAAACTATGAAGTTGATGAGGACAAACAAGCATGACATTAAATGAAAAACTTAAAGAAGCATTATCCGTTGAACACTTAGATATACCGATTGCTAGTAACATCAATTGGCTATGCTTTGAGAATATTTTAAAACATCGGCGGCTTAGCAAATATTCTCTATGGCTAACAACCGGTAAAATTATTCCATCTGCCGGTCAAATTTCACCGGCTATCGCACACAATGGGCTTATGAAAATAATCTAGCTGCTTTTAACAGCAAAAGCTGGCTAGATATTTATCAACAGTATGTTTTTACTAACAATTTAGAATCACCTCGTTTAACCGGAGGGCGCAACAATGACTATTAAGGCGCTTGAAGGTGGACGTTACAAAGTGGATATCAGACCGCAGGGGCGAGAAGGAAAACGAGTCCAGCGGGTATTTAAAAAGAAAGCAGATGCCTTAGCATTCGAAAGAAGTGTAATGCTTACTGCAAATAGCGATGAGTGGAATAGTGAGTCACGAGACTACCGATCTCTGTCTGATATTTTTCAGATATGGTGGATATACAAAGGGCGTAACAATAAATATTCGACTAATCGCAAAAGAACAGTAACAAAGATAATCAATGATATGGGCAATCCTTCCGTATATCAGATAACGCCTAAGCTTTTAGGTCAATATCGGTCAGATAGGCTGCAAAGTGGAGTGAAAGCTTCAACAGTCAATAGAGAGCTGAATTTGTTAATGGGCATTTTCACATCGTTGGCTGAAATTGGTGAGTGTTCTAAAACCAACCCAATCAAAGGGCTTAGTAAGCTAAAAGAAGAAAAGCCCGAAATGTCTTATTTGACGAAAGGTGATATTGAAAAATTACTGAATGCTGTTGAAGGTGATTATTGGCGCATTACAGTTTTATGTTTAAGTACCGGTGCCAGATGGGGTGAAGCTACCCAATTAAGAGCCGAGAATTTATTACATGGGCGAGTTACTTTTATGAAGACGAAGAACGGCAGACATCGCACAGTTCCAATATCTGAAGAAGTAATGAAAGCAGTAAAAATTAAAGAGTCTGGTTTACTGTTCAACGCTGACTATGAAACTTATAGAGCGATACTAAAAAACGTAAAACCTGACTTACCACATGGTCAAGCTGTACATGCTTTACGTCATACATTCGCGGCTCATTTTATGATGAACGGAGGGAATATCTTAACACTCCAAAAAATCATGGGTCATGCAACAATTCAGCAAACAATGACGTATGCACACTTTGCACCTGACTACTTAAATGAGGCTATATCATGTAATCCACTATACGAAAGCATCCACATTCCATCCACATAAACGGGCTATTGTGGTGCTTTATAGTATGACAGCCATGTGATATCTCATTGATTTATATAGCCAGACCTGTATTGACAAGGCTGGCTATGCCTTATGAAGGGGGCTTTTTTTTGCCTAAAATCCTGCCGACTCATTACCCAAAAACAAAAAGCGCCACTCTTTCGAGTAGCGCTTTGACAAATACCCTGTCTGTCTACATAGCGTGATAGGCGAACTTAAATTGGGCCTAAATTCGTCATGACTGCGTAAACAATCGAGATAATCGAAATAATGACCCAAGTTAATACCAACGGCCAGATAAACTTCAGCCACTTGGTGTATGGGATTTTCGATGTCGCTAATACCGCCATCAAAATACCTGATGTTGGGTTAATACAGTTCACAACACCCTCGCCCATTAATACCGTTTGAACGGTAGTTTGACGGGTGATTTCTAACAGATCGCCCATCGGGGTGAAAATAGGCACTAAAACTGCCGCTTCACCGGAACCTGACGAAATAAAGAAGTGCATGATAGCAGCGGTACCGAACATAGAAAGCGCAGATAATGTTTTTGGTAATCCATCCATCAGAGAAATAATCGAATTCACGATGGTGTCTAAGATCATGCCATCCGCTAATACAATTGCGATGGCACGCGCCATGCCAACAATAAATGCCCCGCCGACCATACCTGCACAGCCTTTCAGGAAGCCGGTTGCAATATCATTCGGTGACATCCTGTTCAGTACGCCCACCCCCACGCCTAAGATGATAAACATAGCCATCATCTCTTTCTCGCCCCAGCTCCACTCAATGGCACCGAAAATAAAGCCAATTAAACAGAATGCGGCATAGGATAATGTAATGACGTGACGTAAAGAGATTTTTGAGGTCTCAAATTGGCTGTCATCAATCTGAACTTCTGGACGCACCATCCCTTGGCGACGGCTTTTCTTCGCGTACAAAGTTAAAAAGATAATCCCTGCGATCACAAAGCTAATATAAACCACCGTGCGGAAGCCAAATGCTGATAGCAGCGGAACATCGGCTAAACCTTGAGATAACCCGACGGTCATCGGTGCCATTACCGAAGCGTTAAAGCCGGAGTAAGCCGCAACATAGACAATCGCTGCGCCAAACTTGTCATCCATTCCGACTGACTTCGCCACCAATAAACCTATTGGCACGAAGGCAATTATCGAGTTCACCACAATCCCAGTGGTACCCAAAATTGAGAACACCACAAAGAAGATAGTGATCAACAAAAAGTCATTAAGCTTTTTACTGCGTGAAATATTACTCAGAACTTTGTTGATTGCGCCCGTTGTTTCAAGCAGATGTAACGCGCCACCAGTAAAGATAATCAAGAAAATGATCGGAGCCGCTTTAACTAGCCCGTCAGCGATCGACGTGAAAACCTGTCCAGGTAAAACGCCATGCTGTTCAGGTAAACGCTCATAACTCCCCGGAATGGTATAGGAGCTCTTAACTTGGGTTTCCACACCATCTTTGATAGTTGTGATAACTTTCGTTTCAGAGGCATACTGCCCCGCAGGAACGATCCAAGTCGCAACCGCTGCCGCGACAAGGATGAAAAAGAGCAATACATACGGGTTTATCCCATCAGAACGCTTTTTTTGTGGTGGTGGTGTTGTTGATGTTATTGCCATAGATTTATCCTGTTGGATTATTATTTGTTTTGTTAGTCATAATTACTGCGTAATGCGTTTTAACACATTGAAAAATAGCTGAGCGCGCTCAGTTAAAGAGGGAATTTCGAGGTACTCTTTGTCACTATGTTGATAGCCACCAATTGGACCTAAACCGTCTACCGTTGGCGTACCCACACCAGCGGTAAATGAGGCATCAGAACCACCACCTGTAGAGACATCTTCCAGAGCGATTTCTAGTTTGTCAGCTTCTTGTTTGATGATGTCGATAAGCGCAGCGCTTTGTGCTGTTTTTGCCATTGGTGGACGGTTGATCCCACCAGTCAATGAAAGTTGAATGCCGTTTAACACAGGCTGGCTACACACTTCACGTACTTTCTTGTCGATTTCAATACCTTGCTGCTCAGAAGAGATCCGCACATCAATTTCTGCACGCGCATTTGGAGCGATGGTATTGACGGATGTTCCACCAGTAATCAGACCCACGTTCACTGACAGCCCTTGATCGTGCTGAGAAAGTGCATGCAAGCTTTGGATTTTGAAAGCAAGTTCTTGGATAGCACTGATCCCTGCCTCAGGAGCAATACCAGAGTGAGACGCTTTCCCTTGAATGGTCAGAACATAGGTTCCCACACCGCGACGAGCGCTGACAATGGCACCATTCGCGCGCGCAGGCTCCATCACTAACGCGTAACGTTTGCCTTTCGCACATTCCTCGATGACCGGACGTGACGAAATAGAGCCTATCTCTTCGTCGCAGTTCAGCAGCACTTCAATTTTTTTGTAGCGTTCATCGTTGGTGGCATAAAGCTGTTTGATCACCTGATGCACCATGACATGGCTGCCTTTCATATCGATAACACCAGGACCATAGGCTCTATCACCCTCAATGCTAAATGGTCTTTCCGCTACTGTGCCTTTTGGAAATACAGTATCAAGATGCAGCAAAATCAAAATTTCAGGCGTGGTAGATGGGTGATAAAGACGATAGTTATTACCCAATTTTTCATTTGGGATTATCTCAACTTCAAAGCCCATTGATTGGTAACGTTCACACCAGAATGCAGCGTGATTATCAACACCCTCTTTATCGTATGAACCGGATTCGGTATTAACCACTTGCTTTAATAAATCCAGCATCTCTGCTTCGTGTACTAAAAATTCATTGTGCATGTTGAGTTCCTATTATTTTATGGCGAGATATTTCACTGAGAAAATTGGCTCCCACGCGATAAGATTTTTATTCCAAACAAAATGAAATGTTTATTACTCATAGCCGATAATATTATCGTCATATTCCATTTGACGCGCAAAACATAGCGTTATCTATGCACATTTTATGCATATACAACAACGATGAGTAAAGCCAGATTTAACCCAAGGAGAAGAAACCCTATGATAATTCGACACTTACTTTGATTGAAAAGGATACTTTCGCACCATAACATAACAGATTAATAAATTACAAATAATTATTAATGCATAAATATGCTCTATTTTTTGATTTTTTCAAAAAGTAATAGTTACAGAAAGCAATTATAAAAATATATAAAATAAATATATTAATTATGGTAAATAATCTTCAGAAATTAATGGCAGGCTATTAATTTTAGCTAACCGTAAATATGCAATATTACACGTGGTATTTATTTTTTTATTCACATGATTTAACGCCAATAACGCGTATATATCTTTCTAACTTTATTTGGATTTAAATAACCCCAAAGGAGTATTTAGCCTATTTACTCAACATTTACTCAATAAATAAGCGTCAATACCTATAAAATAGTCGTAATTTTTAAACTGAAGGTTTAATTCGATTCAATCTGAGTGCCGTTTTCTTTCAGTATATTTATTTAACTCTCTTCAGCATAAAATACCTGTCACTTTTCTTTTACTAGCACACTGCTTTACTGGCACTATTCGCTGAAATAGTTAGATAAAATGATAAATCGAATACGGCGGGGATAGTGGTAGGATGAGTAAATAAAAAAGGGAAACATGATGTTTCCCTTTCATTTTATCGTATTAACATCGTAGGCTATTTCAGATACTGGCCTGAACGTAATGCTTCAATACGTTTATCTAATGGTGGGTGAGATAAAAACAGTTCGCTAAATGCTTTACCACGACCATTGATACAAAATGCCATCAAACGCCCTTCTTCTTGCGGCTCATAGCTTGTTTTCAGGCGTTGCAGTGCAGCGATCATTTTCTCTCTACCGACTAATTTGGCAGAGCCTGCATCCGCGTGGAACTCACGGTAACGAGAGAACCACATCGTAATGATACTCGCTAAAATACCAAACACGATTTCTAATACCATCGAAACGGCAAAATAAACCATTGGGTTACCATTGCTGCTTTCACTTTCATTGTCATTGTTGTTTGACATAAAGCCAGCCGCAACTTGCGCCAAAATACGTGAAATAAAGATAACGAAGGTATTCACAACACCTTGCAATAAGGTCATGGTAACCATATCACCGTTAGCGACATGGCTGATTTCATGGGCAATAACTGCTTCAGCTTCATCACGGCTCATGTTTTCCAATAAACCCGTACTTACCGCAACCAAAGAAGCATCACGGCGTGCGCCCGTTGCAAATGCGTTGATATCCGGTGCATGGTAAATTGCCACTTGTGGCATTTTGATACCGACTTGCTGGGACTGACGGCTAACAGTGTTAACTAACCACTGTTCCATCTCATTACGTGGATGCTCGATAACTTCCCCACCAACGGACTTCAGCGCCATCCATTTGGACATGAGCAGCGACACAAATGCACCACCAAAACCAAACAATGCCGCCATGATCAGCAGACCTTGAGCACTACTTCCACGTATCCCGGTTAAACTTAAAATAATCCCGAACACAAACATAACAGCTAAGTTTGTGAGCAAGAATAAAGCAATTCTCATCATTTTTTATAGGTTCCTTGGTCAAAACAAACATCACGACAAATTTACTTCATAAATAAGGTTTTTTCACACCATTTCAAGCCCATTAACAGGAAAAAGTCATAAAATAACATATCTTTACACACAGCAATAAAAAATGCCGTTTTAATAAACGGCATTTAAATAATAACGATAAGGCACTACGAGAAAATGATCAGCTCACTTTACCTTTAGTTGGTTTGCCTTTAGACACTTTTGCGGTTGTTTTTGCTGCAGCTTTAGCTTTGTCGGCTTTTGCTTTATCCGCTTTTGCTTTGTCTGCTTTCTCTTTTGCTGCTTTGGTTTTGTCTTTCTCTACCGCTTTAGCTTTGTCGGTTTTTTCCTTCACCGATTTAGAGGTTTCCTTCTCTTTAGCCTTGGCTTTATCTGCTTTTTCTTTCACTGCTTTT
>NZ_WLUG01000118.1:0-28231 GCF_009706505.1 Providencia sp. wls1922
TGATGCTGGCGGTGGGCAATAGCATGATGGGGGATGATGGCGCAGGCCCAATGCTATTCGACCTCATGCAGCAAGCCCCGATTGATGGCTGGGTGGCAATTAACGGTGGCAGTAGTCCTGAAAGTGTTTCTCACCAAGTGCGAGCGTTAAAACCTCAGCGTTTATTAATTGTGGATGCTGCGGATATTGGTTTAGCACCTGGTGAAATCCGGGTTATCGACCCCGATGATATCGCTGAAATGTTTATTATGAGCACCCATAACCTGCCGCTGAATTTTCTTATCGACCAGTTAAAAGAGGATGTCGGAGAAATCATTTTCTTAGGCATTCAGCCCGATTTAGTAGGTTTTTATATGCCGATGAATGACAAAGTGGTTGCCGCCGTCGAGCAAGTTTATCAAGCCTTACCAACATGGGAAGGGGTAGGGGGATTCCGGTTATTTGAGGGTGAGTAACGATAAACTGGAAGCCTTTAATTAAAGGATAGAATATTAAGGGAATAAATAGACCGCGCTACAGGGATGCAGTGCGGTTTTTACTGAAAACCACAACTTTCCACCCTGAAAACTTGGTTATTCCTCTAAAATTGCGTAAATCCAGTGTTTAATATGGCATCGATATGAATATTAAACTCGTCACTCGTTTTGTGCGTGAATCTCGATTCAATGACTAACTAAGGCGGGTATTATCACTATTATAAAGTGCTTCTCTTCAGTATTGTTGAGTTGTGATGATCTTTATTTTTGCATAAGCATAATTAAGGATGATTTTTTTGAGATTAATGCATATTAAACTGAAGATAAACTCATTGGGCATATCACCTTGTATTTTAAATGAATAACATGTTTTTAGCTCTTTTTTATAATGTTATGTATAATAAATATTATTATTTCATTTATATTTCAGTAGTTATTTTTGTTCTGTTGGTTTATTTTGTAATTCAAGTTTATTTAATTTAAATATTTAACTCAATAAATGAGTTATTTATTTTTATGTCAGTGATTTAACGATATTCTTAATATAATTAAATTATTCAATTTATTTTAATTATCATTAAAAGATAAGATTGATAATACATTATATTGTTTTTAATGCTATTTTGAAACTTTAGTCTTTATATGATTTTTGGATGAAATAGACAGTCTGTTTGCGATAATTATTTTTTATAAAAAATTGGCAGGTAATTTATTTTTTATATTTTAAACTACATTTTTGTTATCTTGATACCTTTAATGTCTTATTTAAACGTATGTTTGGTATTTGATGTTTAATTAATTCTTTTAACTTAGTATAGGAATTGCTCATATGTTTTATATTTAAAATGGAGTTATTGTAATGACAGATTATATTCTAAATAAGAGCATCCCTATTGGTATTAATGAAACAGGCACCCGTGAAGAATTCGATAGCATGGGAAAAGTAAATGTTCCTGCAAATCGTTATTGGGGGGCACAGACTCAACGTTCATTACAGCACTTTAATATTGGCGATGATTTAATGCCAAAATCGGTTTACCACGCGTATGGCTATGTAAAAAAAGCTTGTGCGTTGGTTAACTGCGAAGCAGGTCGATTAGCTGAATGGAAAAAAGAAGCGATCGTTATCGCTGCTGATGAAACTATTCATGGTCAATTGGATGAGCATTATCCGCTTTATGTATGGCAGACAGGCTCTGGCACACAATCTAATATGAATGTGAATGAGGTCATTTCTAACCGAGCTATTCAATTACTCGGTGGCTCATTAGGAACACAATTGCCCGTTGGACCCAATGATGATGTCAACATGGGTCAGTCTTCCAATGATACATTCCCTACTGCAATGCACATCGCCGCTATTTTTGCGCTTGATGAACAATTAATTCCGAGCATTGAAGATTTAATTCAACTTATTGAAAAGAAAGCTGATTCGTGGATGGCTGTCGTTAAGATCGGTCGTACCCACCTCGAAGATGCAGTGCCTTTAACCGTGGGACAAGAGTGGCACGGTTGGGCGGGTCAATTACGCGATGCGCTAGATGACATTAAACGTAGTCAGCAAGATCTTTATAAACTTGCTGTTGGCGGCACGGCTGTTGGTACAGGATTAAACGCGCCAAAAGGCTTTTCAAAAGATGTCGCAGATAAGATAGCGGAATTAACTCAAAAACCGTTTATAACAGCACCCAACAAATTTACGGCTCAAGGCTCTCTTGATGCATTAGTTCGCACACATGCGGCTATTCGCGGACTGGCAGTGGCACTGATCAAAATTGCGAATGATATGCGCTGGCTAGCGTCGGGTCCTCGTTGTGGTTTCAGCGAATTAATATTGCCATCTAATGAACCTGGTTCATCTATCATGCCCGGCAAGGTCAACCCAACCCAATGTGAAGCGATGGTCATGATTGGTATTCAGGTTATGGGGAATGATGCTGCGATTGCGATATCAGGTAGCCAAGGTAATTTTGAATTAAATGCGATGAGACCGGTAATTATTAATAACCTCCTGCATTCCATTCGTATTATTTCTGATGGTTGTCGTAAATTTATGGAATATTCAGTAGAAGGCACTGAATTAAATAATACGAAAATAACCGAGTATGTGGACAATAGTGTCATGTTAGTGACGGCATTATCCCCAATTATTGGTTATCAAAATGCAGCGCATATTGCTGAAAATGCAATAGCGAAAAATATCACATTGAAAGAATCTGCAATCGCTTCTGGAAAAATAAGTGAAGAAGATTTTAATAAATATGTTAATCCGATTGATATGACAGGAAATGGTCTATCTGGCGCGTAGTTTTCTCTGAATTATAATATTTAAATTAAAAGGTATTAATTATGTATAATCGACAAGCTAAAGTTGTTGTGGAAAATAACATTCGTAAAATTAAAACCACTGCAAGAGGATATGAAGTATTACGCGATCCATCATTAAATAAAGGAACGGCTTTTACTGAAGAAGAACGCAAAGCGCTGGACTTAAATGGTATTCTTCCTCCTGTTGTAACTGAGGATATGGAAACACAATTAAACCGTGCCTATCACGCTTACCGTGGATGCCATTCTGATTTAGATAAACATATTTACATGTGGCGTTTGCACGATAATAACGTGACATTATTCTATGCATTATTACAACGTCATATGCTGGAAATGCTGCCAGTTGTTTATGACCCAGTTGTCGGCGATGCTATTGAAAACTATAGCGAGATTATTACTCGTCCTCGCGGGATCTTCCTCAGTATTAATGAACCTGAATTAATCGAAGAAAAGCTGCGTGCATTCGGTGCTGAAGGTGGTGATATTCGATTGATCGTGACCACTGACGCAGAAGAAATCTTAGGTATCGGAGACTGGGGTTCTAATGGTATCGATATTTCAGTCGGTAAGCTGGCTGTTTATACTGCCGCTGCGGGTGTAGATCCTCACAGTGTTATTCCTGTTGTTCTCGATGTCGGGACTAACAATGAAAAACTGTTAAATGATCCATCGTATGTGGGTAATCGTCATGAGCGTATTCAAGGCAAAGTCTATGACGATTTTGTTGATGCTTATGTCAAAGCGGCAAGAAAGCTATTTCCAAATGCAGTGATGCACTGGGAAGATTTTGGTTCAACAAATGCGCGTCGCATTTTGGATAAATACAGAGCGAATTTCGCGACATTTAACGATGATGTGCAAGGCACGGGTGCCATTGTATTGTCGGGCTTATTGAATGCGGTGAAATTAAGTAAAACGCCTTGGACTGAGCAAAAAGTGGTTATCTTTGGTGCAGGAACTGCGGGTTGTGGTATTGCAGACCAAATTCGTGACCAAATGATCCGTAGTGGCCTATCTCGTGAAGAAGCCATTTCTCGCATTTGGTTAATTGACTTGCCGGGACTACTGACAACTGACATGGTCGACAGCTTACTGTATTTCCAAAAAGATTATGCGAAAAACAGCCAAGATGTTGCCAATTATCCAAGAAAGATTGTTGATGTTTCTGTTGAAGCACAAACCCGCTGGCCGGATATGGCGGATATCCTTGCGAAACAGAATAAAGCTAAAGGTATTATTGACTTAGCAACGGTTGTCGAGAATGTAAAACCAACAATTTTAATTGGTACATCAACCACTCCGGGTGCTTTCACTCAAGATATCGTTCGCAGCATGGCAAGCCACGTTGAACGCCCAATTATTTTCCCATTATCAAACCCAACATTACTGCATGAAGCAACACCACAGCATTTAATTGAATGGACTGAAGGTAAAGTGTTTGTGGCAACGGGTGCGCCATTTGATGATGTGATTTATAACGGTGTTTGCTACAAAATCGGTCAGGCAAATAACGCTGCGCTTTATCCGGGGCTAGGCTTCGGTGCTATCGTGTCTAAAGCCACGAAAATTACCGATGAAATGATTTTTGCCGCAGTTCAAGCTGTGGCAAGCCAAGCAACATTAGGCTCAGAAGGTGCATCGTTATTACCATCGAATGAAGATTTACGTATCACTTCAAGTATCGTTGCTCTTGCTGTTTTACGTATGGCGAAAAGCCAAGGTGTAGCAGGGGTTAATGCCAGCGATTCTGAAGTTGAAATGGTGAGAACACAATCTTGGTGGCCGGTTTATGTGCCAGTTGAGGCTATCTAATTACAGAGTGTGATTGATAGTTTGATTGAGTAAAACGGTAATTAATGAAACCTGACACAAAAGTGTGTCAGGTTTTTTTGATGCGTAAAAAGGGGCGAAATACAAAAAGCAGTGGGGGGAATAAACACGTATTATCACGCGTTTCCTCGCAAAAAATATCCTACATCTTCCTCAACTTCTTCCATTGCCATTAACGCTTCTAAGGTATCTCTAGCTTCTTTTTCATCAAGAATACTCATGGCGAAACCGACGTGAACTAATACCCATTTACCGACCATGCTCTCGGTATCCCCTTCGCATACGAGGGCAATATTCACTTCACGCTGGACACCACAAACATCCACTTGGGCACTATCCATGGGGGTTTGACCAACGGCAACCACTTGACCGGGAATACCTAAACACATAACTGGCTCCTAAACGGGTTATTCAACTTCAATCTGCTTCACTTGCATGGCGCTAGCACTGTCGACAATTAAATTTTGGCTGCCGCAATGGGGGCATCCTTCACCAAATTTGGTTATTTGTACCTGATACTGACAATCTCGGCATTGTGCTTGTGCAGGGGAAATCACGATATGTAATTCGGCACCTTGGGCGAGGGTGTTGCGGCAAATAATATCAAAACAAAAATGTACGGCGGATTCCTCTACGCAAGAGACGGCGCTGAGTTCTAACCACACACCCGTCACCCGCCGAGCATGGTTGCGTTTAGCGTGCTGTTCAATAATCTCAAATGCGCTTTGGCATAAGGCAACTTCATGCATTTGTCATTCCTTAAGACAAAATATCCGCTGGATTTTCAAAGGCTGCGCGACGACGGCGTTCCTTGATAATTTCATCCATTTTATTTCTGTCGACGACCATTAAGGCTTCTGTAGGACAGACTTCTACGCAAGCTGGTCCACCTTCACGGGTATGGCATAAGTCGCATTTATGCGCCTCAGCACGATACTGTGGAATGGTATTGAGTGCGGTGGTGTGCTGTACAACTGGGCGGCTAATCACTTCCATGGTGCCGTAAGGGCAAGCGATAACACAGGTTTTGCAACCAATGCATTTAGATTGGTCTACATACACGAAATCATCTTTACGGCTGATGGCGCCATTAGGGCAAACATTGGCACACGGGGCGTCTTCACACTGGCGACACACCACTGCTGTGCTGACGGTATAGCCTTTGAGTACATGAATACGTGGAAAAAACTCATCTTTTACAACGGTGGCAATCCCTGTTTCTTGCTCTTGGTGGGAGACCACACAAGCCACTTCACAGGTGTGACAGCCAATGCACTTCTTTGGGTCTGCAATGATGAAACGGTTCATCATATTCTCCTGAATGATCGTAAACGGGCATGGGATCCGGTTTATTTCGGTTGCCTCGTCTTATCCTGACAATACCTAGAGATAAGCATGGATCGTGCCAAATTCGTTAAATAAATTAATTTAATAAAATCATTCGGTTAGATATTATAGGGTAATCACGAAAAAATAGAAATTTCATATTCGACACGGTTTTCGACATTATTGACGAGAGGCATGAAATCGATATTAAGCAGATATTGGGTTAAATCAGCCAATATCTAAAATAGGTGAATGGATCAAACTTAAATCAGACTCTGATATTATTTTTTCAAATAATGACTACAATATTAGTATTAAATCAAAAACAGCAATCGCATTAATCACAGTATTAAACTTTTTTATTTTTATTATTGATAAATAAGTCGTTTATAAATGAAAATTTAAAACTCTAACTAATTCTCATTATTGTTAGTCAGAAAAATAAATAAATGACTTAGCAATGCAGCGGATTAGGACGAGATTGGAGATTTTGTGAGCATATCCGAAACCACCGAACAAATTCGTCATGAACGTGACCAATTCAGGATCCTTGTGGACATCACTAACTCAGTGCTTTCTCATCTTGAAATGGATGGGTTAGTGGCTGAAGTTTCGCGAGAAATTTACCGATTTTTTGGTATTAGCCAAATTAGCGTTGCCCTTTGTGATAATGTCAGTTCCGCGGTTTATCTTTGTTATTCAAGCCATTATCAACGCTCAAAACCGGTTAAAAAAAGCCAGTATCATCTTAATGAACTGCATGCGGATCTCGCTCAAGTCTTAGAGAGCAACAAACCGCTGCGCTTAACGCTCGATAGTCAAACTCAAGACCCTCTGTATCAAAATTTGTGTGCTGAAGGGATGACGGAAACTTTGCTGTTACCGTTGGCATTCAATCATAAGCCATTGGGTGTTTTGGTATTATCTCATGAAGATGACCGGATTTTCACCGAAGATAGCTGCACTTTGTTGAAACAAGTGGCGGCACGCTTTGCAATAGCCGTAGACAATGCCGCAGCGTATGGCGAGATCACGCGCCTCAAAGATAGCCTGAAAAATGAAAATTTATGGCTCAATGAGCAAATCCAAAACACCAATAGTTTCAGCGAAATTGTCTTTCAAAGTCAGGCGATGCGTGAAGTGCTGGAACAAGTGGATTTAGTAGCGCGTAGCGATAGCACTGTGCTCATCTTGGGTGAAACGGGTACTGGTAAAGAGTTAATTGCCAGAGCCGTTCATCAGCTTAGCAATCGCCATCAACGTTCACTGATTAAAATGAATTGTGCGGCAATTCCGACAGGTTTATTAGAAAGCGACCTGTTTGGACATGATAAAGGCGCATTTACAGGTGCGACGAGCACCCATATTGGTCGCTTTGAAATGGCGGACAAAAGCACGCTGTTTTTAGATGAAATTGGCGATATGCCATTGGATTTACAACCAAAATTATTACGTGTTTTGCAAGAGCGTGAGATTGAGCGCATTGGTGGCAATAAAGTTATCCCTGTGGATGTGCGCCTTGTGGCAGCGACCAATCGCAATTTAAAGGCGATGACGGAAGGCCGAGAGTTTCGTGAAGACCTCTATTATCGTTTGAATGTGTTCCCGATTGTTATCCCGCCATTACGTGAGCGACCAGAAGATATTCCGCTGCTCGCGACCTATTTCACCAAGAAAATGGCGCAGCGTATGAACCGTAAAATTGATTGTATTCCTCGCGATGCATTGGCGCAGCTATCCTTGTACCCATGGCCAGGCAATGTACGAGAACTGGAAAATGTGATTGAACGTGCCGTGATTTTAACCCGTGGGAATACGCTGAATATTCAATTGCATGAGTTAAATATCCCAAAGCCATCTCGTATTAAAGAAGCTCTGAATAAGCCCAGTGCATTAGAGCGAAAAATGCAGACGGATGCACCAGAGAGCGACGATGATGAGCGAAACCGCATTATTGAAGCACTGAAAGCCACCAATGGGGTGGTTGCCGGAGCGAGAGGGGCGGCTATGAGATTGGGATTAAAGAGAACAACGCTGTTGTCGAGGATGCAGAGACTTGGGGTTAGTGTTCAAGATCTATTCCAGTAATCTCTTAATCTCGTCATAATTCGCGCTGTGGCGTTGTTGGCTGGCCTTGCTAACTCGAGTCACATACTTAATCTCGTCATACTTCACGCCGTGGCGTTGTTGGCTATCCTTACTAACCCTAGTCACATACTTGTGTATGCTCCTAGGGCTTAGCTGCGTCTGCCGCCTAGCCACAACGCGAATTATTTAGAGATTGGAGAGTATTAAAAAAACAGAAAAAAGAAAAAGGGAAAAAAGAATTGAAAATAAAGGATGTTGATTATTTTGTTGGAAGGTTATTTTTTTATTAAATAATTTTTAATGGCGATTAATATTTTATTTTAATCGCTTATTGAAGGGCGATGTTTATTATCGCTATGTGATTTTTAATATCGGTAGCTTTTAATATAATTTGCACTGTAGGTCTGCTTTATATACGCATTCCTACAGTGCAAAGCGTCAAAATAAACTACAAACCTTCGGCTGCCTCACGTAAGCGACGCTTGATCCCCGTATACTCCTGAACAACATAATGCTCGGCTTTATGTTGATCCGCGATTGGCTCAACACGCACCGCACAATACTTGTATTCTGGTGTTTTGGTTATTGGGCTTAAGTTCTCGGCGACCAGTTCATTACAAGCACCAATCCACCACTGATACGTCATATATACAGCGCCTTTATTTGGGCGGTCGCTGATATTTGCGCGAGTGATGACTTTACCTTGTCGTGAACAGACCCAAACCAGTTCCTGATCTTTAATGCCCAACGCTTTCGCATCGGCTGTATTGATCTGAACAAAACCCGGTTCGTCAGCAAGAGATGCGAGGGCTTTACAGTTACCGGTCATAGAGCGGCAAGAGTAGTGACCCACTTCACGCACGGTGGCAAGAACCATTGGGTACTCAGTACTGACTTGGTCGATTGGTGGGCGCCATTCGCAAGTAAAGAATTGACCTCGACCATTTGGTGTATCGAAATTACCACCTTCATATAGGTACTCGGTGCCTTCACTTTCTAATGTACGGCATGGCCATTGAATGTATGCCAATCCCGCCATTTTCTCGTAAGTCGCACCAAAATAAATCGGGCAAAGCTCACGTAGCTCATCCCAAATTTCTTTGGTGTTGTTGTAGTGCATTGGGTAGCCCATTGCAGTTGACATTAAACTGATGATTTCCCAGTCAGTTTTCACATCCCCCACAGGTTCAACTGCTTTATAGAAGCGTTGGAAACCACGGTCAGCTGCCGTATAGACACCTTCATGTTCTCCCCAAGACGTTGCTGGGAAAATCACGTCTGCAATCGACGCGGTTTTGGTCATAAAGATATCTTGCACGATTAACAGCTCAAGTTTGTCGAACGTGCGGCGAATCGTTGCTAAATCCGGCTCAGTTTGTAGTGGATCTTCACCCATCACATAGTGCGCTTTTAGAATACCTTCATCGATAAAGTGAGGGACTTCACTCAGCGGAATACCATTTTCATCCGGCATAGCGTCAATGCCCCAGAATTTGGCGAATTTATCGAGAGCCGCTTTATCCGAAACATACTGATAGCCCGGTAGCGTGTTCGGTAAAGCCCCCATATCGCAGGCACCTTGTACGTTATTTTGACCACGTACAGGACCCACACCCACATGCGGCTTACCAAGGTTACCAGTGAGTAATGCCAAGCTGGTGAGAGACTGAACAGTTTCCACCCCTTGATAGAACTGAGTGACACCCATGCCCCATAAAATGGTGGCATTTTCAGCTTTAGCGTACATCCGTGCGGTTCTGCGAATATCTTCAGCTTTGATGCCAGTGATCTCTTCAACCGACTCAGGGGTATACGGCGCCACTAATGCACGATATTCGTCGAATTTGTCGGTATGTGCCTCGATAAAGGCATGGTCATACAGATTTTCCTCGATGATAACGTAGGCTAACGCATTCAATAACGCGATATTCGAACCATTTTTCAGTGGTAAGTGAATATCTGCAATACGCGCGGTTTCAATATAACGCGGGTCGCAGACAATAATTTGTGCCCCTTTTTCTTTCGCTTTTAATATCCGGCGAGCGACAATAGGGTGTGAGTCCGCGGCGTTATAACCGAAGACAAAAATACATTTGGTATCCTCAATTTCAACAATTGAGTTGCTCATTGCGCCATTACCGACCGAACGCTGCAGACCTGCAACCGAAGGGCCGTGTCAGACACGAGCACAGCAGTCGATATTGTTACTACCAACCGCTGCACGAACAAATTTTTGCATCACGAAGTTAGCTTCGTTACCCGGACCGCGGGAAGAACCTGTCGTCATGATGGCTTTTGGACCATATTTTTCTTTGATTGCTAATAAACGGGAGCTTGCAAATTCAATGGCTTCCTCCCAAGAAACGACCTCTAATTTGCCACCACGCTGACGGCGGATCATCGGGTTTTTTAAACGCGGCGTTAAAATTTTCGTGTCATGAATGAAGTCCCAGCCATAGTAACCTTTCAGGCAAAGTTCCCCTTCATTTGTGTGACCATTTGCGCCTTCTGCGCCAATGATCTTCCCGTTCTCCACCTTCAGGTTGATTTTACAGCCTGAGGCGCAATACGGGCAGACGGTGATGACTTTTTCCATCAACATTGCTCCTCTATTTTTGTGTAGCGGTTTCCCGCTCTTTCAGGAGAGCTAATGCAGGGTTTGTGCCAGTTTTTTTAGCGGAGATTGAATTTGTAATTAACTGAATAAAAAGAAAATATTTTTAGGTGAAAAGTAAACAAAAGCTAAATGGAGAGGAAATCGTCAAAAGTGTCGAGGGTTTCTCGGACAATGACGTATAGTTCTTGCATAATTTATTTCATAATCTTGTCACAAAGTGGTTATTTATTCGTCATTATTATGACTTAAATTTGCCAATAACGCGCATGTGAGAGGACTTCATTATGTTTAGTGTTGATGCTTTACTGGAAAGTGCTTTTCCGCAGCAAACACTGCCCGCTTGGAAACGGAAATTATTAAAGCGTTTACTACATGAAAGAGATTTCCAGCAGCTTGCTGAAGATTACCCACATCTAAAAGGGCTCGATCTTGTCGAGCAATTTATGAATGATTTGAATGTCCGTTGCGAATTAGGCGACGGGGATTTAGAAAACATCCCAAGCCAAGGTCCGGTTTTATTTGTTGCAAATCATCCGATTGGCTCTCTTGATGGGCTCGCCATTTTACGCGCAGTCGCAACGGTTCGACCGGATGTCAAAATCGTTGCGAATCAAATGCTCAGTTACCTTGAGCCACTTCAAAGTTTATTTATTCCTGTCGATAATGTTGGCAACCGCACCAACCGCCAGCAAGTCGTCGGTATGCAATCTCATCTTGATAACCAAGGAGCTTTGGTTGTTTTCCCTGCGGGGGAAGTATCTCGCTGGAGCACGAAAGGCATTAGTGATTGCCATTGGCGCACGGGTTTTTTACGTTTAGCCGCCAAATCTCGCGCACCGATTGTTCCTGTGCATGTGCAAGCTCGTAACAGCCTGCTGTTCTACACAACATCCTTGGTGTATAAGCCACTATCGGCTTTGATGCTGGTGAACGAAATGTTCAAGCAGCGCAATAATCGCATCAAATTACGTATCGGTGGGCGCATCCCGTTTTCTCAATGGTATGACGGGCGAACGAATGATAATGAGCTGGCAGAGCGGTTTCGTCGTCATGTGTATCTGCTAGGTAAAGGAAAAGCGGGGCTGTTTACCTGTGAAGCCCCAATCGCGTTACCCGAAGATCGTATTGAACTGAAAAAGGCTTTAGCGGCTTGTGAGCAACTAGGCGTGACTCCCGATGGTAAAATTATTTACCTTTATCAGCGTCAGCAAGAAGAGCGAACGCCAATTTTACGTGAGCTAGGACGATTGCGGGAAATCGCATTTCGTGCGGTGGGGGAAGGCTCCGGTCGACGCCGTGATCTCGATAGTTTCGATGACGATTATTACCATCTTATTTTATGGGATGAAGAGGATTTAGAAGTGGTGGGCGCATACCGATTTGTGCCGACGGAGCAGCAGCTAGAGAAAAAAGGGTTAGAGGGGATCTACAGTAATAGCCTGTTCCACTATAACCAAGACATGATGCCTATTTTGGCTCAAGGGATTGAGTTAGGGCGCAGTTTTATTCAGCCTGCCTATTGGGGCAAACGCGGCTTAGATTATCTTTGGTTAGGTATTGGCGCGTATTTAGCGAAGTATCCGCAATATCGTTATCTATTTGGTCCAGTGTCTATCTCTGGAAGCATGCCCGTTGCTGCGCGTGATTTACTGATTGCATTTTATCGCCTCTATTTTTCCTCTGAGTTGGCAATGGCGCAATCTCGTAAGCCTTACCCGGCATCACTACCACAGGTTTTAGCTCAGTTTGATGGTAATAATTACCAAGAAGATTTGGTGAAGCTAAAAAGCTTACTGAGCAATATTGGCTGCTCTATTCCGACGCTGTATAAACAGTACACCGAGCTGTGTGAGCCAGGTGGGGTGCAGTTTATTGATTTTGGTACCGACCCTGCGTTCAACGACTGCATCGACGGTTTAGTTTTGGTGGATTTAAGCCGCTTAAAACCGCAGCGTTATCAGCGTTATATTGCAGTCCATCAAGCGCAATCGACGACTGAATAAAATGACGGGAAGGGTGAAAAGACTCATCCTTTCCTGTTTTATTTATACTATTAATAGTTCCGCCAGTATTATTCACCCTGTCATTATTCCATCATAAATTTGTCATCTCACTGACCCATTCCTTTCGTAGCATCCTCGATAACGATTAAGTCCCAAAGAGGATAACAATGTATGTTAAACGCACTCTCTTCATTGAATGGGAGTCAGGATGCTTTTCAAAAAGCTAACGCAGCGAATGCGCAATTTGCTTCGCAGCATCCGATGATTTCTATTCACAAACTCTCTCAAATTTTTGCTCATCAAACGGTGTTGGATGGGATTGATCTGACTGTTGCAAAAGGCTCTATCTTAGCGCTATTAGGTCCCTCTGGTTGCGGTAAAAGTACCTTATTGAAGCTGTTAGCGGGGTTATTGCAACCAAGCTCAGGTGAGATTTTCTTGAATAAAAAGCTGGTCGCAAGTTCCCAGAGACTTGTCCCGCCGGAACAGCGCAATCTTGGTATGGTGTTTCAAGATTATGCACTTTGGTCGCACATGACCGTATTTCAGAACGTGGCATTTCCTTTACGTATGCGCAAAGTGGCGAGTCAAGCGATAGAGGATAGGGTGAACCAAGCCTTAGAGCGGGTTGGATTAGCGGGGTTTGCTAAGCGTAAACCTGCCGACCTTTCAGGCGGACAGCAGCAACGGGTGGCATTAGCCCGCGCCATTATCGCGGAACCTGAAATTTTACTGTTTGATGAACCCCTTTCTAACCTCGATGTTGCCTTGCGCCGTGCTCTGTGTGATGAGATGGCGCAGTTACTTCGTTCACTAGAAATTACCGCCGTTTATGTCACGCACGATCCGGCTGAAGCCCATGCATTGGCGCATCAAATTGCCCATATCCAAAACGGCAAAATAGACAGTTTGACCACCTTATGAAGAGAGACTCTGTTATGCAAAAGCTAATGTTATCAAATCATTTTTCCATGAAAGGTATCGCAATGAGTTTAGGATTATCCTGTGCACTATTTTCCGCTTCTTCCCAGGCATTGACCGTCTATACCGCAGGTCCAGGGGCGATGGCAAAACAGTTAGCGGCAGGGTATGAAAAGCAAACGGGCGTGAAAGTGGATGTTTTTCAGGCTACGACAGGTAAAGTGATGGCGCGCTTAGAGGCGGAACAAGCCAACCCGCGTGTGGATGTCTTGATCTCTGCTTCATGGGATACCGCGGTAGACCTTCAACAAAAAGGTTGGTTACTGGCGTATGAAAGCCCGAATGCCGAAAAAGTGCCTGCGCAATTTAAAACGCCATACTATGTGGCGCAAGGGATCTCCGCATTGGGGATCGTTTGGAACAGTAAAAGTGGCACGCCGAAACCAACGGACTGGGCAGATTTAGCGCAGCCCGTCTTTAAGGATAAAGTCACCATGCCAGACCCGGCATTGTCAGGGGCATCGTTAGACTTATTGTTGGGATTACAGAATGCGAAACCAGAAGCCGCATGGACACTATTCTCTGAATTAAAAGCCAACGGCATGGTGATTTCTGGTCCGAATGCGCAAGCGTTAACGCCTGTGTTGCAAGGAGCAAAAGCGGCTGTATTTGGTGCAGTCGACTATGTGGCTTATGGTAGCATCGCGGAAGGTGAATCCATCGAGGTGATTTTCCCAAGCAGCGGAACGGCCATCGCACCACGTCCAATGATGATTTTAAATAGCAGTAAACAGCAAAATGAAGCCAAGGCTTTTATTGATTACGTGCTCTCCCCTGAAGGTCAGAAAATCGTGGCAGATGCCTGGTTGATGCCAGCCAGAATGGATGTTGCCGGTAAGCGCCCTGATTTTTCGACGTTAACACTGTTGCCAGAACCGACCACTGATAGTGCAGAGCGCAGCAGCGTGTTATCTCGCTTTAGTGGGATTTTCCGCTAACGGTTTTCTCTTCCTCGCCGCTGGGTGGCATTAGCGACCCAGCAGGAGCTGATTTTCTGATGATGACTCGTCGTTTATTGCCATTCTCGATCTTAATCGCCTTGGCGATTTTAGTGATTATTCCCTTGAGTTTTATTGTGTTACAAGCGCTATTTCCGCATTTTGGACAAGGGGATTTCAGCCAAATTTTCCAACCGATTATCCATCTATTTAATGAACCGGAACTGGCAAATTTACTGCAAAATACGCTTTTACTGGGTTTAGGTGTGGCGCTGGTGAGTGCCGTGATAGCTATTCCATTAGGGGCTTTACGTGGGTTATTTAACCTGCCTTTTGCCCGTATTTGGGACTTACTATTTTTGATCCCATTTTTAATTCCACCGTATATTGCAGGGCTTTCATGGATGTTAACCTTGCAACCGAATGGTTATTCTCAGCAATTATTTGGTATTAGCCCCGGCAGCGCGCTATTTTCCCTTGGGGGAATGGTGGTGATTATGTCATTGAATTTATTTCCCGTTCTTTACTTTGCGGTCTCTCGCAGCATGGCTGCGAATGGCAACCGGCTGGCGGATGTGGCGCAAGTTCATGGGGCATCCGCATGGCAGGCATTTATGCGAGTGACATTGCCTCTCTCTTTGCCCTCGATTGCCGCTGGTTTATTGCTGGTCTTCACTTTAGCGATTGAAGAGTATGGGATCCCCGCAGCGATTGGCTCGCCGAATGGTATTCGGGTTCTGACAACGGATATCGAGCAGCGTCTTGCCGATTGGCCGATAGATTTACCGGGAGCGGCATCGCTGTCATTGGTATTAGCCAGTTTGGCGCTACTGGCTTACACCTTACAGCGTTCGTTAGTATCTGGGCGCAATGTGGCGACGAATACGGGCAAAGCCGCGGCATTGGTGACACGCTCATTGGGTATTTGGCGTATTCCCGTGGTGTGTTTGTTTTCTTTCGTGGCGCTTTGCGCGGTTGGCATGCCGTTACTGGCTATGTTTGGCACGGCATTTTCCAATACGGTTTCTGGCGGATTGACTCTGGATAACCTAACGCTCCGGCATTTTTCTGGGCTATTAAATAGCCATACGGAAGCCCTCGATGCCTTATTGACGAGCGTTTCTCTCGCAACGGCAACAGCGATATTGACGGGGATATTGGGTTTTTTATGTGCATGGCTGGTCGTCGCGCAGCGGATCCGTGGAGCAGCCTTACTGGATGGGCTTTCATTGCTGCCAATTGCCATTCCCGGCATTGTGGTCGCAGTGGGGCTTATTTTGGCGTGGAATCAACCGTTTTGGCCCATCACGCCTTATCATACTTGGGGAATTTTATTGCTCGCTTATAGTTGCTTATTACTGCCTTATCCCGTGCGTTATTGCAGTGCGGCATTCACGCAAATTGGCGGCAGTTTATCCGATGCGGCACGGGTTCATGGCGCAGGGTTAATGACGTCACTGAGACTGATTTTATTTCCGTTGGTTTTACCGAGTTTAGTGGCGGCGATGATGTTGGTGTTTGCGGTGGCATCACGAGAGCTGGTTTCCTCGTTGTTACTGGCGCCTGCGGGTATGCAAACCGTGTCGATTTTTGTTTGGCGCCAGTTTGAGCAAGGTTCCATCGGCAGCGGTATGGCGATGGCCTGTCTGGCAGTATTGATAAGCTTAACCTTGATGCTGTGCGCGCAATTTATTCAGCAGCGGTATAGCCGTTAATCAACCATCCCAAGGGCGATATTCACCTTGGGATGCACGATTTTACAAACTCGATTTAGGAATTGGTGGCGCAAATTGCAGAGCGCCCGCGATGCGGTTCCAAGCGTTAATCGCCCCAATCGCTGAGGTTAGAAACGCAATTTCGGATTCAGTAAATTCATTCTGTAGTGCTTGATAAACATCATCAGAAACATGCTGAGCAGCCATTAGCGTTAGTGATTCTGCCCAAGAAAGCGCCGCTTGTTCGCGGGGAGTATAAATACCGGCATCACGCCAAGTTGGTAAAAGATCCAATTTAGCGGCTTCAATCCCTAATTTACGGGCTAAGTTTAAGTGATACTGCAAGCAAAACGCACAGCCGTTGATTTGGGAAACACGTATTTTCAGTAACTCAGTGAGCGGTTTTTCAAGCCCTGAATTGCTAACGGCTTTTCCCAGTTCTCCCATCGCAGCAACGACTTCAGGGGCGATTTTTTCAAACTGATTCCAATCACTTCTTCCAATAATTTCAGGTTTCATTCTGTGCTCCAAACAGATAATATAAGAACTCTGATAATAATATTCGAATTCTTACATTATGCGCAAGTCAAAAGTTAATACATCGATGATCCCTGAAATAGGGGAAGGCAAACGTGGGGAATCAGGTCATATTGGCTATTTACTGCGACAGGCTCACGCGGCTCATCGTATTCGCATGGAACAAGTTTTGCAGGATGTGGGTGTAACGCTTCCTCAATTTTCTGTGTTGCTAATGATTGCAGAATATCCTAAAGCCTCAGGGGCTGATTTAGCGAGGCTATCATTATTAACGCCGCAGACCATGAGTGTGATTGTGAAAAACCTCGAAAAGGCGGGAATGATCTCTAAGTTGCCGCACCCTGAGCATGGGCGGATCCAAATTATTGAAATAACCCAATTAGGGAAAGCATTATTACTTCAATGCAAAGGTGCTGTTAAATCCACTGAAAATAGATTATTAAGTGGAGTGAGCGAGTCTGATGAAAAAGTGATCCGAAAATGGCTGGTGGATATTGCCAAGCAATTTGATATCGACAAAGCCTAATACTCCCTATCTAATACTTCCTATGACGTGAGAGAAAATAATGAAATTCAAATATGCTATTTTGTATGTCGAGAATGTAGAGAAAACCCTCGATTTTTACCAACAAGCTTTTGGTTTTAAACAATCCTTTCTCCATGAAAGTGGTGATTATGGCGAGCTGGATACTGGCAGCACAACGATTTCATTTTCTTCATTGGCACTAATGAACCAACTAGGTAAAGGCGCGGTTGCTCCCAATCCGCATGCTCCTGTTTTTGAACTTGCTTTTGAGACTGATAATGTGGAAAACGCTTTGGCTCAAGCGGTTAAAGCAGGTGCTAAGTTGGTACAAGATGCGCAGGAGATGCCTTGGGGACAAACCATCGGTTATGTTCATGATCTAAATGGCTTTTTGATCGAAATTTGCACGCCAGTGCAGGATTAATTCATTGTAAATATCGGAATTAGTCGATATACCGAATCACCTATTTTAGTGAGAATACAGATAATTACGCTAAAAATAAGGAACAACGATGCAGGGCATGAACCCAGAAGCGCTCGACCATTTCAATGATATTATGCAGGTGGTTAACAAGCTGGCGAAGCTGTTAAATCCAGATTCAATCGAGAATATGGAAACGGATATCTCTTCATTTGAGGAAGAGTTAAAAGAGTCGATCAGTGAAGACGAAGAGGGGTTCGTCGAACGTATCGAAGAGGGTGAAATTGGCTATTTAATGGCAGATCTTATTGTCAGGTCGAATATGGGAAACAGCTTTTGGATAGACTGGAAAGACAGTGAGTCTGCTGTAGGCTTTTTGGAAAATGCGGTTGAGTTCGAAGGATTGGATATTCAGCTAGATTTTGCCGTTAAAGACCCTAAAAACGATTTAAGACCAGACCAAATTTTTGTTCGCGCTAATCAGCAGCTACAAGCCCTTGATTACTATTTATTAGGTCTGACTTCCGGTAATGATGCCTACCATGAAATCTTAATTCCTTCCGGTATTTTCGAACCATTTATGGACATCATGGAACATTTTGACGTCATGGTTGAGCTGAATGACGAAGAAGTGGATTACAGCGAATATTAATAGTAAAAAGGGGAATACAATAGGTATTCCCCTTCATATATCAACTCAAACTACCATTCAAAGTTAACTGACGCGTTGTACATAGTGGAAGAACCTGTGCCCGTTGATGCGGCGACGCCCCCTTTGATAGCAACATTTTCATTAATGCGATATCCCATACCGACAGCGACTGCGGATTCATCTTTATAACCCCCGACACCCGCCGTTAAGTTCATTTTCCCTACGCCATACGGTTGGAACAAACCGGATAGTGCGGCATTCGCAGCGAAACCTTTGTCGACTTTTTTGTCTAAATCATCAATTTTGGTATTCAGGCGATTTAACCCGTTTTCTGTAAATTCACCCAACTGATTGACTCGTTCATCGGTGTAAGTGTTCGCAGATTTTAAGGTTTCGGCATTACCGCGTTTCATTTGCGCTAAATTGACGGCATCACTGTCATTTTTCGCATCGGCAATACCGGAAAGTTGTTTATCGCCAAAATTGATGGACTTGACGCCTTTTGCCTTATCACTAAGGTTGATACTTTCACCGTCACGGCTCATTTTCAGCGCTCCGGCATCTCCCATTTCTGAGGATAAACGCGCAATTTCGCTACCTTGTTTATCTAATGCCGCCGTATTTTTCTGAATATCGCTGGTGTTTTTACTAATGGCGCTATCATGCTCAGCCAGTTTTTCCGTATTCGCCTTAATATCTTGTTTACTCTGAGCAATTTCCTTATCGTGATCGTTTAGGCGGTTGGTGTTTTCCTTAATGTCTTGGCTATTCTGGTTAAGCATTTTGTCATGCTGCGTCAGTTTATCGGTATTGGCTTGGATATCTTTGGTATTTTGCGCAATCGCTGTATCGTGTTGCGCTATTTTGTCGCTATTTTCTTGAATTTTTTGTGTATTTTTAGCTACGCTTTGGTTGGTCGTGTGCAATTGGCTACCATTGACAGCCTCGGTAGAGTCAGCCGCAATTCGACCCGCAGATACGCCGCTTAATGTCCGGTTGTTAAATTCAAATACACGAGCGCTATCAGCTTTGCTATTCAACACGATTTTTTGGTTATCAGCACTTAATTGCACTAACCCTAACGAACCAGAATCAATATTTTTGGTGATCGTGGTAATCGCATTTTTATTCTCTGTAATATCTTGGGTATTTTTGCTGATAGCCGTTTTGTTATCAGCAATATCAGCCGTATTCTTAGCAATATTATCCGTATTGATTTTCACCATTTGATTGGTGGCATGGAGCTGACTGCCATTCACTGCTTCAGTAGAGTCTGCGCTTAATTTACCTGCCGTTACGCCCTTGAGGGTTTTATTGCCAATATTAAATGCTTTGGCATCTTTGGCTTTGTCACTGAGGATTACTTCTTCACCGTTGGCAGACAGCTGGACGAGCCCTAAGGTACCGGATTCTAAGTTGTTAGTGATATTGGTGAGGGTATCCCCTTGCTTGGTGATGTCTTGGGTATTTTTATCAATCGCCGCGGTATTGCTGGTGATATCGCTGGTGTTTTTGTCGATAGCCGTTTTGTTGTCGGCGATATCGGTAGTGTTTTTATCAATGGCTGTTTTGTTGTCGGCGATATCGGTAGTGTTTTTATCGATGGCTGTTTTGTTAGCGGCGATCGCAGTGGTATTCGCTATCACGGTTTGATTGGTGGCATGGAGCTGACTGCCATTCACTGCTTCAGTAGAGTCTGCGCTTAATTTACCCGCTTTCACACCGTTCAGGGTTTTGTTGCCGAGATTAAACGCTTTGGCGTCTTTGGCTTTTTCGCTCAATATCACTTCTTCACCGTTTGCCGATAGCTGAACAAGTCCTAAGGTACCGGATTCTAAGTTGTTAGTGATATTGGTGAGGGTATCCCCTTGCTTGGTGATGTCTTGGGTATTTTTATCAATCGCCGCGGTATTGCTGGTGATATCGCTGGTGTTTTTGTCGATAGCCGTTTTGTTGTCGGCGATATCGGTAGTGTTTTTATCGATAGCCGTTTTGTTGTCTGCTATGTCAGTAGTATTTTTATCAATCGCAGTTTTATTGTCAGCAATATCGGTGGTGTTCTTATCAATCGCGGTTTTGTTGTTGGCAATGTCGGTGGTGTTTTTATCGATAGCGGTTTTGTTGTCGGCAATGTCGGTGGTGTTTTTATCGATAGCCGTTTTGTTGTCCGCAATATCGGTAGTATTTTTGTCAATCGCAGTTTTATTGTCGGCGATATTGGTAGTGTTCTTATCAATCGCGGTTTTATTGTCGGCAATGTCAGTGATGTTCTTGGCGACTAATGCATTAGTTTCATTTAATTGGCTGACATTAACTGCATCATTATTTGCTGTGCCTTTATCAATGCCCGTTAATTTACGGTCACCATCTAAACCGGTAAAGCTGACTATTTTTCCAAGTTTATCACTCGCAACATTAATAAGTTTATTAGCATCGTTAAATTTAACAATACCTATTTCCCCATTATTAATCTGGGTTATTTTATTATTTACGGTGGTTATTTGGTTGTTAGTATCAGTTTTATTATCACTGATCTGCTTAGTTAAATCTGTTTTTGCAGTATTTAATGCATTATTCGTATCAATTAAGTCTTGAGTGTTTTTAGCGACATTAGTATTGGTGGTGGATAGCTGTTTAAAGTTAACTGCGTCATTATCTGCGCTACCCGCATCAATATTAGTGAGCTTACGCTTTATTGTATCGTTACCAAAGGAGACTTCATTAACATTTGAAGCTACGGAAGAACGACCAATCGCGACGGCATTACTGGCGGTAGCTTTACTGGAAACACCGATAGCGACCCCTCCGTCTGCGGTATCGGATGCTAATGCAGCTCGACCAATCGCGACACCATTATTTTCAGCAACTGCACTGCGCCCAACGCTGGTACTTAAGTTATTTGCGATGGTAGCAACCCCTACCGCAGTACCCCCGGAGCTGACATAAGTTCCGGCACCAAATGCAGTGTTACCAAAACCATAAGCGACTGAATTTGGACCGAAAACCACGGTTCCGCCTGTGGCTGTGGTTCTTGAGTCCGTTGATGAATTCGCGATAGATGAATCTTTGCCCACAACAATGGTTTCAGACAAATAAAGGTTAGATAAGTTATTTGGATTCCATTTAGCATTAGGGAAATATTTTTTATAGATATCGATGTTATAAACGGCGACCATGTTTTCGTCGTCATCGACTCTTACTGTTAATTTATCACTAACCACCGCATTAGCGATGAATGGAAATAAACCGGATAAAATAATGACAATGTTTTTTATATTGAATATTCTTAAAACATTTTCTTTTTTACTATTATCTTTGTTTTTTGGATTAATCTTATTGTCCGTTAAGTTTTTTAATTTAGATCCGGATTGCGTTATTTCAGGTACGGCAATCCACGATTTTATCGCATCGTTCCAAATAGTTTTATAGATTTTATTCATAATGATTTCCTATGAAATAGGGCATTGCTGCATGCAGGGTTAATTAATCTACATAAGGTTTACGTAGATATTGAATTATTGTTGTTAAGTTTTAATTATAGTAATCACAATGGTAAGTGAATGTCATTAATAAAATAATGAATGGAAATTTTGATTTGGTTTTTTTGATGTAATTAAGCTGTAATTAATTAAGTTTTTTTAAATTTAAATAAGTGGAAAATATAATTAAGTATATTTTCAATATAAAAAAATATAAAAATAAAATTATCGAATGATAAAACTGCAAAAATACGCATATACAGAGTATTGATGCATTTTTTTGATCTTCAAAGTTTTAAACCTTACGCGAGTATTTAAGTTAAATCTCTAGGCTGTTTAATCATGGTTTTTATATTTTCGGTTTATTTTCCTGAGTGGGTTTCATTTGCCATATCTTTTCAACATATTCATTAATGGTTCTATCGGAAGAGAAATAGCCCATATTGGCGATATTACTGAGTGTTTTTTGCGCCCATAACGTTGGGTATTGGTATAGCTTATCGACGGCATCTTGGGATTGAACGTAAGAGTGGTAATCGGCAAGTAATTGATAATGGTCTCCAAAATTAATCAGAGAATCATAAAGCGGGTAATAGCGGTTAGGGTCATCGGGACTGAAAATACCCGAAACAAGGGAATTGAGGACATTGTGTAGGTCTTCATGTTCTTGGTAAATCTTTCTTGGGTCATAGCCTTGTGTACGAATCGCGTCAACTTGCTCGGCGGTATGCCCAAAGATAAACATATTTTCTTCTCCAACATGTTCGCGAATTTCAATATTGGCGCCGTCTAATGTACCGATAGTCAATGCACCATTGAGGGCAAATTTCATATTACCTGTTCCTGACGCTTCGGTTCCTGCAAGGGATATCTGTTCGGATAAGTCGGTGGCGGGAATAATTAACTCCGCTAAGCTGACGCTGTAATTCGGGATAAAAATCACTTTTAAACGATTTTTGATTCGGGCGTCGTGGTTAATCACGTTAGCGACATCATTGATAAGCCGGATGATCATTTTGGCGTTAACGTAGGATGAGGCGGCTTTTCCCGAGAAAATCACCACGCGCGGAACCCAATTCTTTTCGGGAAGTTGCAAGATTCGCTGGTAGCGCCCAATGACTTGCAAGATATTGAGTAATTGGCGTTTATATTCATGAATGCGTTTGATTTGTACATCGAACATGGCGTGAGGATCGACGATGATATTGACGTTTTTAGCGATATAGTCGGCGAGGGCAACTTTGTTCTCTAACTTACAGGTTTTTAACCGCTCGATAAATAGAGGAAAATCTGTGTACTGCTGTAGGCGAGAAAGCTCTGTGAGATCTTCCCGCCAACCTTCACCGATGGTTTCATCAATCAAGCTCGCAAGGGGTTTATTGCACAACGCCAGCCAGCGGCGTGGGGTAATGCCATTGGTGATATTGCTAAAACGCTCAGGAAATACTTTGGAAAAATCAGAGAAAATTTCTTGAGTCATAAGCTCCGAATGCAACTTGGACACGCCATTGACTCGGTAGCTGCCCACGACGGCAAGCCATGCCATGCGAACATAGCGCCCATGGGATTCATCAATCAGAGATAAGCGAGTTAAAAGTTCTGGGTTGTTGGGGTAACGCTGTTTGATCTTAGTGAGAAAGTGGTCATTTATTTCAAAGATAATTTGTAGGTGGCGGGGGAGTAATCGCCCAAGAAGGTCGACAGACCAACGTTCTAATGCTTCTCCCATCAGAGTGTGATTGGTGTAAGAAAAGGTTTTTTCACTCATTTGCCATGCGGCTTCCCACTCATATTCGTGCTCATCGATAAGCAAGCGCATCAGTTCAGGAATCGCTAAAACGGGGTGGGTATCATTCAAATGGATTGCCACTTTATCGGCAAGGTTACTTAACGTGCCGTGGATTCGGTAATGGACATCGAGGATATTCTGCAAGGTTGCTGATACAAGAAAATACTCTTGCCCAAGACGTAAAATTTTCCCCGATTCCGTAGAATCATTAGGGTAGAGTACGCGGGAGACATTCTCAGAGAAATTTTTCTCTTCAACGGCTGCTGAGTATTCCCCTTGATTGAATTTGTTGATGTTCATCTCATTCGTGGCATGGGCAGACCACAAGCGCAAAGTGTTGGTGGAATCACATCCATAGCCCATGATGATTTGGTCATAGGCGCGAGCAAGCACTTCTTCAGTTTCCACCCAGCGAACGATTTTGCCTTCTTGCTGAAGGCGACCCGCAAAGCGGACTTTATAGCTAAGGTTATAGCGTGGAAATTCCCATGCATTGCCATATTGTAGCCAGCGGTCGGTGGACTCAACTTGTTGGCCATCAATAATATTTTGCTGAAACATGCCATATTCGTAGCGGATACCAAACCCAACGGAAGGGATTTTTAAGGTGGCGAGAGAATCTAAAAAGCAGGCAGCAAGGCGCCCTAGACCTCCATTGCCTAAACCAGGATCATCCTCTTCTTCTAAAATCGCACTCAGTTCAAAGCCCATCTTTTTCAAAGCATCAGACACATCCTCATACATGCCCAAATTTAATAAAGTATTGGAAAGGGTGCGCCCAATCAGAAATTCCATGGATAAGTAAGCGACAGCGCGATCCGATTGAGACAGAGAACGGCGAATGGCACGCAACCAACGGTCAACGGTTAAGTCGCGGATAGCGTAGGAGATGGCATTTAGCCAATCATGTTGAGTGGCAATAATGGGGTCTTTGCCAATCATAAACTTCAATTTGGTTTGGATGGAGTCGATTAGAGTGTTGATTCGCTGTTCGCGATTTTGGATGGTAAATGGATCATTCATGGTCAGCACCTTCCGTCGTTGGCTCAATTAAGTTCCGGTAAAGCGCAAGGTATTTTTTGGCGGAAGCTTGCCAGCTAAAATTCATCTGCATACCTTGTCGGCGTACGCGTTTCCAGCGAGTCGGTTCATTCCAAAGCGCGAAAGCGCGACGCACAGCATCATTGAGTTCGGTAGTTTTTCCATGGTGGGAGCGATAGCCGTGATAGTCATGAAATACAAAACCCGTTGCCGTGCGATCTGCTAAATTTTCGAGGGAGCAATCGGTGACAGTATCGGCTAGCCCGCCCGTGTGGCGAACCAGTGGAAGAGCGCCATATTTCAGACCATAAAGTTGGGTCAAACCACAAGGTTCGTAGCGGCTTGGCACCACAATGACGTCAGCGGCAGCAATCAATTTATGGGCGTGGAGTTCGTCATAGCCAATAACGACAGAAACCTGTTTTGGGAATTGGTGAGCCAATTGCTCAAAGGCGTGTTGTAAGTCAGCGTCGCCAGTGCCTAAAACTGACAGCTGCCCACCTTGGTGTAGCAAATCGGGGATCACTTCTAGCAAGAGGTCTAATCCCTTTTGTGTACTGAGGCGGCTGACAACGCCGAACAATGGAACTTTATCGGTGACATTAAGTTTGTTTTCTCGCTGGTGAGTCATTTTACAGATGGCTTTGCCGAGCATGTTTTGTCGCCCGTAGTTGTGGGAGATCAACGGGTCAAGTTGCGGATCCCAGACTTGGTAATCCACGCCGTTTAAGATCCCTAAAATATCCTCTTGAGATTGGCGCTGTTTCAATAAACTGGCGAGTCCATAACCGTATTCGGGAATAGTGACTTCTTTGGCATAAGTGGGGCTGACAAAAGTGATTTTATTGGCGTAGAACAGCCCCGCTTTTAGGTAGGAAACTTGCCCATAAAACTCTAAGCCTTCGGGGGAATAAAAGCCATTAGGTAATTGTAATTCAGGAAAATGGGTTGCTGAAAACAGCCCTTGGTAAGCCAGATTATGGACGGTAAACACGCAAGGAACAGGGTAATTTTTGGCGGCAAGATAGGCGGCGCAGAGTCCTGCATGCCAGTCGTGGGCATGAACAATGTCAGGCCGCCAATCGACATCAAAACCACAGGCAAGTTCGCTGCTTATCCAGCCTAGTAAGGCAAAGCGCAGATAGTTGTCTCTGTATTCGTGTTGATGATTGTCGTGATAAGGGCTGCCTGTGCGCTGATAGAGATGTGGGGCATCAATTAAATAGAGACCGACACCATCATAATAACCAAAACGTAGAGTGATGGGGCCTGCAAATGTATTGATATGGTTGCCAACTAAGGTGTGGTGAATCGCATCCAGTAGCGCGGGAAAACCGGGTAATACGATGCGGACATCCGCCCCTTCAGCGATTTGAGCTTGGGGTAATGCGCCGAGCACATCCGCTAAGCCGCCTGTTTTTAGAAGGGGAAATAGTTCTGAGCCAGCATGAAGTATGCGCATCTGAATCTCCTTTAAGCCGCAAGGTTATCAAGCATTTTTTGAGTGACAAGGACGATGCCACCTTCAGAGCGATAGAAATGTTGTGCATCCCATTGCGGGTTTTCACCAATCACCAGTTTGTTGGGTAATACACAGCCGCTATCGATAATGCAGCGTTGTAAGCGGCAGGTGTATCCAATAGAGACATCGGGGAGGATCACGCAGGCATCGAGTTGGCTGTGGGCATTCACGCGGACATTTTGGAAAATCACGGAGTTAGCAATTTTGGCGTCTTCAACGATAGAACCAGCATTAATTAATGTGTTGGTAATTTGAGGAGATTGCAGCGATTTACCTTGAATAAACCGAGCTGGTGCCAATGGGGAGTGACCCGTCCGAATCGACCAATGAGGATCATACATATCCAGTGCGGGCTTCGCTGAAACTAAATCAATATTGGCGTTCCAGTAAGCATCAATGGTGCCCACATCCCGCCAGTAGGGGGATGTGCCCATATTAAAATCAGAATAGACGCAGGAACGGCTAAACGGATGCGCCCAAGCCTTACCTTGCTGTACTGCTTTAGGGATTAAATTCTTGCCAAAATCATGTTGTGTATTCTGTTGCTGCTGCTCTTCCGCGAGTAATTGATAAAGGTATTGGGCATCAAAAACGTAAACGCCCATGCTGGCTAATGCGGAATAAGGTTTCCCGGGCATCGATGGAGGAAATTGAGGTTTTTCAATAAAATTAATGATTTGTTCGTCATCGTTAATGTCCATAATGCCAAATTCAGATGCTTGGCTACAGGGTACTTCAATACAGGCCACCGTACATTGGCTCCCTTTTTCTACATGGTCTAGCAACATGCGGGAATAATCCATTTTGTAGATATGATCCCCTGCTAACACAATGATGTATTTGGCTTGATATTGGCTAATAACATCGAGATTTTGAAAGATGGCATCGGCAGTACCCTGATACCAATCTTCGGCATCCTGTTTCTGTTGAGCAGGGAAAATTTCAATAAATTCATTGGTTTTCCCGTTTAGAAATGACCAACTGTGCTGAATATGTTGGATTAAGTGATGGGAATAGTATTGGGTCAGTATCCCGACGCGATAAATACCTGAATTAATACAGTTAGATAAAGTGAAATCGATAATTCGAAATTTCCCGCCAAAGTGGAGTGAAGGTTTTGGCTGCTTCTGAGTCAGGGCTTTGAGACGAGAACCTTTACCACCTGCCAAAATAAGCGCAACTGTATTGCTCGGAAGTTCTTTGGATAATAGCTGCCTCGAAATGGGATTTGGGTAGGTGTAAAAAGGCATTTTTTCTGACATATCAATTCCTTAATGAGCATTTGGCGAAAAATGGTGGCGCTGCATGACCACGAAAGTTTTTGGAGGAATAGAACCAATTAAGTGGCAAGAAAAAGGTGGGACAGGGTGCCAATCCCCCTCGGGAAGCGTGAGCGAATGGGCTTGCTCAGTGAAATTAATCAGTAATAGCCATTGACCAGAAAGTAACACTTGGATGGGGCATGATTGATGCCACTGTTCAAGGGTTATGGAAGAGCCTTGGGCATTTAGCCACTCAACGGTTTTATGGGGGGCAGTGAATGCCACCATTGCCCCGACGTCAGTGCAGGGATTTGTTGGCGCAAAGCGGTAAGTTGTGCCGTAAATTCCATAAGAGCACTATCCGCTTCCAGCCAGTTAAGCCAGCTTATCGGGTTATCTTGGCAATAAGCGTTATTATTTCCTTGTTGGCTATGCCCTAGCTCATCCCCTGCGCGCAGCATCGGTGTGCCTAATGAGAGTAAAAGTAAGCTTAGTAAATGGCGCTGACTCTGTTGGCGTTCCGATATTATTTTTTCAGGGGCGTTTAACCCTTCGAAACCATGATTATGGCTGTTGTTACCGTCGCTACCATCTTGGTTATTTTCACCGTTGGCATGGTTATGTTTGTGATTAAAACTGACCAAATCTCTCAGCGTAAAGCCATCGTGTGCGGTGATGTGGTTAATTGAAACAAAAC